>JBGCEN010000502.1:0-3016 GCA_045106435.1 Rhodothermales bacterium | reverse complement strand
ATTGCATCTGTAGGCTATACAGAAGCGGCTGCCAAAGAAGCCGGTTACGAGTTAAAGATCGGTAAATTCCCGTTCCAGGCATCCGGAAAAGCCTCAGCTATTGGCCACGGAGAAGGGTTTGTTAAAATTATCTATGACGCCAAATACGGTGAAATGCTGGGTTGCCACATCATCGGTTACGACGCCACCGAATTGATTGCTGAAGCGGTAACAGCGCGCGAGCTTGAAACGACTGCTCATGAAATCATGGCAGCCATTCACCCGCATCCTACACTGTCCGAAGCGGTAATGGAAGCAACGAAAGATGCTTACGGCGTTGCAATTAACATCTAGGTATTGAGAACAGATTCAGCATACCTGGCTGCTGACAAGTCAGGTATGCTGAATTGAAAGTTTAGTATCTCAAATTTGTAATAATTTGCAACTGTTGCGATGGTGTCGAGATCATAATACGCCTGATACTCAACACCACTGGGCCGGAACTGCGCCTTTAATCTGGGCAGGCGTGCTGGCTCATACGATATTCCAAGCCTGTTGCATATCCGCTTCATATCTTCCTGCAAATATTCGTATCGAATAACAGAATCTACGCACATTTTATCGCCTATAATGTAGCGGTTTCGATCGTCAAGAAATTTGCCGTTGATAATCCTTTCTCTAAACGCTTTCTTCATGAGCGTTTTGTCAGCATTGTTCTCTTTGAATTGGGGAAAATCAAAATGAAATCCGGAAATGAGTTTGTCGAAGGGATTTCTGATTGTACAAAACTTGAAATAGCTATCCCATATCTCGGTGCCTAGCTTCTCTTTAATCGCGCTGGCAGGCATATGATTGTACCATTTCTTCCCTGTCTGGTCTTTTCCCCTTTCGCCAATTATTCCGGCTTCTGATTCATATTCATCCCGTCCATGCGAGAAGTCCCATTCTCCTTCACGCATACAATAAGGTTCAAAAAAGACTTCTACTGATGTGCTGGCTGTCTTCGAAGTTTTCGTATAAATAAACCTGTAGAGGTGACTAACTAACATTTGATCAAAAGTGTGACGTTGGACATATACTTCACCACAAGCCCTTCAGCTACACTCAATACATCGACGCTTTTCAGCAAATACTTAACTCCCCTTTTACCCCCGCAGAATTGCTTTTATAGCGCCCACAGAACCCACACATTGGCCCTACATTTCGAGGAAGGTCTCTGTTATTCTTTTTTGCTTCTATCGACCCATTCTTCGTAGCGGGCTTCCTGCTCTCTGTAATTAAAAGGATAGCTTCCTTTACGAATCATGGCCGGCAACTTTTCAGCCTCCTCCTCCACTCGCTTTATGAGTTCATCTGGGTAGGCCCAAATCCTGCTATTCTCTTCAAACTCATCTTCATCGATTAATTCTATCCTTCCGTCTAGCCCAACCCTGTAATCGAGATCCATGTCAACCCAGGTGAGTTGATCTGCTTCAATTTGCGCCGGCATACAGAGGTTAATGTACATCGCATAATCATGGGTTATATGCTTGAAAATATGCATCACATTATACCAGGCTTCAGCAAGAAACAGCTCGATTAACCCATTCTCATTATGGCGTAATTCATTGGCCTTGTGATAAAAAAATGGATCTCCCGGGCGAGAAAACACCTCCACCACGTTGCCAGAATGCACAAAATGTTTTGCCTGGTTTTCAGCCCGCAGACTGCCATCATATTTTTTCGATAGAACTCGCACACACGCTCCTCTTTAAACTACGACTGGTCAGCTTCTTCAATAGGCAGCAATCGAGAATCTGCAAGCGCAGCCGTACGGTGGCCTGCTCCGCTCAGGTATCCTTCGTCTGAAGCAAAGGCCATAAATTGCTTGAGGGATTTGTGACGTACAAGCAAGACCTGGTCCCACGATTCATCTGCCGGCCCGATCACGAAACGGCCCCCTTCGCCCATAAAAATCACTTCTCCACCGCTTTTGCGGAGGTAAGGCAACGTATGCTCAATGTATCTTCTATAGGCTTCCCGACCTGAGATTTCGCCTTCGGCAGGTGCAAGCTCCGGGGCAGCAGAATAATCCGCCTTGTCGCGAAAGCGCAATAAGTTCAGCATGACAATCTCGCCCTCAATGCCCCGTGCAAAAAGCGCGGCACCAGCTTCCTGTGTTACTTCCACATACCGTTCAGCCATTCGATTACTCCTTCCTGCTAAATAACCTAAATTGATTGACTGCTAAGATTTAGCAGAACCAAACTACTCGATACTCACCGCGTCTCCTACATGAATAACGCCATCTTCCAAAACCTGCCCAAACGCACCGCCTTGCCAATCTGGAAACATGGCCTCGCGTAATCCTTTAAGCGTTTCTTCCATCAGATTGCAAGGCTTAGTCTCTCCTTTGATCGCAATGAGACAATCACCAATCCTAAGTGTTTTCCCCCGACTATCCTTTAGAGAAAGTCCTGAAATCATAAGATTTGCACGCCGGCGAGACGGATCTAAATCTCCGCCCAGCTCATCCATCAATCGAGACCACACTTCCTTTTCAATAATGGTAACTTGCCGGCGGCCTCTCAGGTTTGCATTATCCCTGATGCCTTGATTGGCAATCAGTTCAACCGATTCTTTAGCATCCATAGGCCCCTGCTTGGCCCGCTTAACCCAAATCGCTTCAAGTTTACCCATTCCTTTTTTGAGTTTCGAGTGTCGAATGCCGAGTGACGAGTATCGCAAATCAAAAACTCGTCACTCGACATTCGACACTCGTCATTTACAAAACCGGTGCGCCGTCTTCTCCTGCTGATTCAATGAGGCTGAGCACACCATCGCGGTTTTCCGCCATGAGGACCATGCCCTGGCTTTCAAAGCCGCGTAACTTGCGTGGTTTGAGATTGGCGACAACTACAACCCGCTTGCCTACGAGTTCTGCAGGATCCATTTGTTCGGCAACGCCAGACAGAATTTGACGCTTCTCAAAACCAAGATCAATCTCCAGCCGCAATAGCTTATCAGCCTTCGGGACTTTCTCTGCAACTAGAATGGT
>JBGCEN010000501.1:0-7584 GCA_045106435.1 Rhodothermales bacterium | reverse complement strand
CAAAATCCTGATCGTCGACGACGAGCGCTTCAACATCAACTTGCTCGCCGACCTGCTCAAACCCAGCTACAAGATAATGGCGGCCATCAGCGGTGCACAGGCCCTGAAGGCGGCCCGCTCCGAGAACCCGCCTGATTTGATCCTGCTCGATGTGATGATGCCGGAGATGGATGGCTACGAGGTCTGCCGACAGCTCAAGGCGGACGAATCGACAAGCGAGATACCGGTCATCTTCGTGACCGCGATGGGGCAGGAGAGCGACGAGACCAAGGGGCTCGCACTGGGTGCGGCCGATTACATCACCAAGCCCATCTCACCGGCGATTGTGGAGGCGCGTGTCAGAACCCAGCTGGAGAGGAAGCAGCACCTGGATGAATTGCACCGGGCCCACGCCATCATCGAGTTGCACAAGCAGCGCATGGAACAGGAGCTGAACGTCGGCCGCGACATCCAGATGGGCATGTTGCCCTGCACCTTTCCGGCTTACCCGGAGCGCGACGAGTTTTCCATACATGCTGCGCTGCAGCCGGCTCGGGAGTTGGGCGGCGATTTCTACGACTTCTTCCTCATCGACCACGAGCGGCTCTGCTTCTGCATCGGCGACGTGTCCGGAAAAGGCGTTCCCGCGGCCTTGTTCATGGCCGTCACCAGGACCCTGATCACGTCGCTGGCGGCGGACGACCCATCGACGGGCAGCATACTCACGCATGTCAACGACGAGCTCGTCCGAAACAACAGCGAGTGCATGTTCGTAACCGTATTCCTGGGAATCCTGCACACGGGAACCGGGGAGGTGACCTTTGCCAACGCGGGGCACAATCCCCCCTACATTCAGCGCGCTGACGGCACGATCGAGCGCCTGGAAATTGATAAGACCTGCGTCGTTGGGATTCTCCAGGATATGACTTTCGACGAAGGGCAGGCCCTGATGGCGCCAGGCGATACCATGTTGCTGTACACGGACGGTGTCACCGAGGCCATGGATTCTGAGCAACGGCTCTTCTCCGAGACGCGACTGGCCGATATGCTGGTTTCGGGCAGAAAGCCTTCCGCTCAGGCCCTGGTCGAAGACATCGCCACGCAGGTCCGCCAGTTCGAGAGCGGAACGGAACAAAGCGACGATATCACCTTGCTGGCGCTGCGCTACCTGGGCAATGGTACAGAGCCCCCCCCCGCGACGCTGGAGTTGACGGTGGAGAACCAGATTTCAGAAATCCCACGGGTCAACGCAGCCTTCAACGAGTTTTCCGAGCAGCAGGGACTACCGCAGGCGGTCGCGGGCAAGGTCAATGTGATTCTCGACGAGTTGCTGACGAACATCGTTTCCTACGCCTACCAGGACGAGGCCAGGCATAAAATCAAGCTCCGGGCGGAGTTGACAGAGGATCTCCTGCAGCTGACGATCGATGACGACGGTGTGCCTTTCAACCCTTTCCAGTCGGCTGCACCGGACACTACGCTTTCTATGGATGAACGGGAGGCTGGCGGGCTGGGTATTCACCTCGTACGCAGTATGGTGGACGAGGTCTCCTATCAGCGCCGTATCGACGGAAATTCCGTTACGGTCGTCAAGCGCCTCGACCCAACCCCCGCTCCCTGAGCGGGATTCTTTCCCGCGAACAGGGTGTTGCGTTTGGCTTTATCCCGATGCCTGTCCTCGCTGCCTATTCCAATGAAATATGCCACCTAATACAGGAAAACGGACACCTATTCCAATCAAAACAGCCAGTCGTGAAACCCACCCTATAGCAGCCGTTGGAAATATGCTGCATTGAAACTGATAGACTACTTAGGCCGTGAGGGGACATCTGCAGTTTTTGCGGCACTACGGTCATTCGGCCTGCTGAGTATGTCAAAGCTGACTCAGCCAATACCGGACATTTGTTTTCAGTTGATCCATTAGCTCTACTACCAGGGCATCGCCTGCCAGATCACTATTCTCCGCATCCCTTTCCAGAAAACCTTGGTGTTCCAGAAAACGACCTGTCATCTTCGAACCCCTGGATTTTATCGCCAAGTTGGCAACCCTGGTGCCCAGACCAACGGTCAATCTCACCCGCTTCCACGGCGTGTTCGCTCCCAACAGTAAACATCGGGTACAGGTTACGCCCTCCAAACGGGGCAAAGGCAGCAAACAATCCACAGGGGAAGAAGCGCCATGCCAATCACCGCCAGAGCATCGAGTATCGATGACCGGTTATTGCTCCTGCAAAACCGGCATACATACCATCCATGGCAATAACCTGGGCCCAACGTCTGAAGCGGGTATTTAATATCGACATTGAGGTCTGCAGTAAATGCGGTGGTGCAGTCAAAGTAATTGCCTAATAAATGGACCCATCCCACTTCTCAACCGGCTTCAGAAGAGCCAAGATGGTAAACGGTTATTCCATCTAAATTGAATTGGGAAGGTCCAACATGAACCGTAGCAAAAAAGTCGTTCGAATGGGAATGGACATGGGTAAAAGCACGTTTCATTTATTCGGTGTCGATAAGGCTGGCTTTGCAGCGGTAAAGAAGAAGCTCCGCCTGAACCAATTGCTCGTAGCGCGGTATTTTAGCCAGTGCTTCAATCTGCTGACCATACTCGGCCAGGATGCTGTTGACCCCTTTCAATTGGCGCAGCAGCAATTCCAGATTGACTTTAAAGCTTCCTGATGAGGCTTCGATAGTTCTGTCCAGCCAGCAATAGTGATGTAAGGTCCAATGGGTTTGGTTTTGGGTCTCGACTTTGTAGTGATGTCCGTTTCGACGCAACAAGGACTGGGTATGTTTGCGCAATTCCGTTTGCTGCTCCAACAGCTTCTGACGTGATCGGATTAAGTCCCGGTCTTGTTACTGCTCTGGTTCTGGTATGCTCACAAGCGCCAGCAGATCATTGGCATAGAACTGCGCCAGTTGTGTTGCATCGATGCGATCAGTCTTAACTTGTTTCCCGCGTGGACTGGGGATGCTGGTGGGCGCAACCACATCACAGTGATAGCCTTTTTCAACGAGATCCCGTTGCAGGGTGTAACCAATATACGATGCCTCATAACATAGCTTTAAAGTACCTCCGGGAAAGCATTTGTGAAGCCTATCCAGCTGATTTAAGAGGCCTCTTAATGTTGATCGCCATTTGAAGGTAATAACTTCCCCTGTATTTTTATCCAGCGCTGAACCCTGGTGCTGGGTATCATCGACATCGAGGCCCACATAGATGATATTCTGTTTCATAGGCGCTTCTCCTTTAATCATTAATGCTCCGTGGTTGAAAGCACTTTGAGGTATCCATTATTAATGGTAGTCCTCGGATTAGGTTGGGGCGTCTATATCTTCTATAAGCATGATGCTAATGGAAAACTCATCGCGGAATATACATCCATCTGGCGACTGGAAGCAGACAATACCTGGCGTATTGTTTTTGACAAGGGCAACAAGGCCTGTGATTGATCTCCAGGGTGGCCTGTTTTCGATGTCCAGGTGTTAAGCAAACGAGCTAATGCGCTTAACGTAACCGGAACTTTAATGAAATCGCTCATAGAACTTCCTTCTTGATCAGGATCAAGAAGGAAGAATCAAAAATGTAGAAAACTGCAATACGTAATGTCATGTTCACTCGATAAGCAAATAAAATTTGAATAGGCGCAAGGGGTGTCGCCGTGGGCTACGAATACTTAACCTTTAGGAATTTGTTATGCAACATTCGATGAAACTGGGGACCAAGATTCTCATCATCCTGTCCATCGTGGCTATTGGATCTGTGGCCATCTATGGATACATAGGTTTCGTTACGGCCAGCAGGTCGATGGAGAAGGACAGCTTTGACAAGCTGACTGCCGTTCGCGAGATGAAAGGAAGTCAGATCGAGGACTACTTTAAAAACATCAACGACCAGATCATCACCTTCTCGGAAGACACGATGATCGTTGGTGCGATGAAGGAATTTAGTGACGCATTTGAATCAGTTGGTCGGGATCTCAATCTGTCGGCTGGTGATGCGCGCAACATGGATGAGAAGGTAAAAGTCTATTACGAGAATGAATTCCTTCCACGGCTGAAGAAAAATGTCGACTTTGTCCCCAAGTTGGAAAACTACTTGCCAAAGAAAACGAACACGAGGATCCTTCAGGATCTTTATATAGCTGACAATCCAAATCCCACAGGCTCCAAGCATCTTCTCGACAGGGCGAAGGACAAGAGCGCGTACAGCAAGATCCATGGAAAGTATCACCCTATTATCAGAAACTTTCTGGATAGATTTGGTTATTACGACATCTTCCTGGTGGAGCCTGAAACCGGCCACATCGTATATACCGTCTTCAAGGAGGTCGATTACGGCACTTCCCTCCTGACCGGCCCCTACAGGGATACGAACTTCGCCGAAGCGTTTCGACAGGCACTTGAAGCTGATATGGGCGAATATGTGATACTTGAAGACTTCAAACAGTATCACCCCTCCTACAATGCACCGGCATCCTTTATAGCCTCGCCCATCTTCGACGGGGATGAGAAGGTCGGAGTGCTTCTGTTTCAGATGCCAATCGACAAGATAAATGACATCATGACCAGCAAACAGAAGTGGTCGGACGTAGGGCTGGGCGAGAGTGGCGAATCCTACATCGTGGGCAGCGATTTTAAATTGAGAAATCAGTCGCGATTTCTCATCGAGGATAGCGACAATTACTTCAGGATGATCGAGAAGCTTGGAGCGGATCCCGAGATCATCAAAGAGATCAAAAACCTCGGCAGTTCCATCGGGCTGCAGGATGTGAAGACCAAGGGTACCGAAGCTGCGCTATCGGGCAAAGTGGGAACGGAGATATTTCCGGACTACCGTGGTGTACCCGTTTTATCCTCGTATAAGCCGCTCGATATAGACGATGTAAAATGGGTGTTGATGAGTGAAATCGATGAGGCTGAGGCATTTTCTCAAGTATACAGCTACAGAAATAAAATCCTCGTATGGTTTTCAATATTCATACTCGCGATTATCATCATCAGCAAACTTTTTGCGAATAGCATCACGAAGAGGATAAACATCCTGACGAAATACGCGCGTGCACTGTCCAAACACGATTTCGCCGAGAGTGGCCACGTGGTAGTTCCCAAAGAGATTGCCCTGATCGCGGGTCATGGGGATGAGGTCGGCCAGTTGACGAAAACGTTTTCAAAGCTGGGTGATGACCTGCAGGTATCGATAGACAACCTTAAACAAACCATGACTTTGAAGGAGCGGATGGAGACGGAACTCAACGTCGCCAGGGATATTCAGATGAACATGCTGCCGCTCCTCTTCCCCGCCTTTCCGGCCAGTGAGGAATTTGCCATCTACGCTGCGCTGGAGCCAGCGAGGGAGGTTGGCGGCGATTTTTATGATTACTATTTTATAGACGATAAACACTTCTGTATATGCGTCGCAGACGTTTCGGGGAAAGGCGTTCCCGCAGCGCTTTTTATGGCTATTTCAAAGTCACTCATAAAGTCAAAGGCGGGCAACATTCGCTCGCCCGCCATCATCCTCAGCTCTGTCAACAATGAGATGAGCGAAGATAATCCGGCCTGTATGTTCGTTACGGTATTCCTCGCGGTTCTCAACATCGAGACAGGGGCGCTGGTGTATACCAATGCCGGCCACAATCCCCCACTGCTGAAGGGCAAGGGGGGGCTGGTCAAGCTCGAAGACCTTCACGGACCCGTCGTCGGTATCATGACAGGAGTCGAATATGGAGAGAGCAAGGCCGAGATGAGCAAGGGTGACTTCCTGTTGATGTTCACAGACGGAGTCACTGAAGCGATGAATGTGCGTGACGATCTCTACTCCGATGAGAGGCTGATCGAATTGATGCGGCAAATGGAATGTGGATCAGTTGAGAATGTCGTGAAGTCGGTGCTGAAGGATGTCAAGGCCCATGCAGGCGAAGCCGAGCAGTCCGATGACATCACTATCCTTGCAGCGCAGTACCTGGGAAGGCCGAGCTAGGAAGCGGTGCAAAAACTCGAGATAAGGGTCGAAAATCGGTTGAGTGAGATTGAGGTCGCGACCGAGAAGTTTTGTGAATTTGTGAAGAAGTATGACCTTCCCGACGAGGTACAGAGCAAGGTATCGATCATCCTCGATGAGCTCCTCACCAATACGATATCGTATGGATCTGACGATGAGGAGGAACATTTCATTGAGCTCCATATTGAAATCCAGGAGGATCGCCTTTTCATCACCCTGGCCGATGACGGCACTCTGTTCAATCCGTTCCAGCATGCGGCGCCTGACACAGAGGCCGCTGTTGATGAACGGGAGATCGGCGGCCTGGGTATACATATAGTCCGCAACATGATGCAAAAGGTCGGTTATAAGAGGAGTGGAAACAGAAATGTTGTTACTTTGACATAGTATCTTGATATAGAAAGTAAATATGTTGCTAAAAGTGGGGTGATGGATATCACCGCACGCGAGGAAAATGGCATAACGATCATTGAAATTAGCGGGAAGATGGATACCGAAACTAATCGCCTCAACTTTCAGCGACAGTCAATTGCATTAGGTATCAATTAACCAGTTGCTTCACGTGGGTACCAATAATTGCGCAGCATTTTTGGAGCCGGTGAGTTTAACGCTTATGGCCGCTATTGAGTAAGTTACTGAGTTCCTCGCCTGACTTTTTTTGGCCGGTTAGAGCACTGAGTGACCAATCAGTATCCAAGATAAACCAGGTAAAACATTAAAACCAGCTTATCTTTTGACTGCCCGCTTCCGACCCATACTCTCTTCAAACGACCACCACTATCGGGCTTGACTCCTTTGGATTGAATGGCCTTTTATCTTTGCAACCGGTGGCAGGATTGATTTGAAATAGATAGTAAGGATTACCTGGAATCTCCACCTCGCCGCAGGGCTCTCGCACACCCGTCTGTGTGAATGCGCCGTTCACAAGTAGGCCTTCAGGAGTCCTCCCCCGGCGTTCGTAAACTCGAAGGCGTGCAAGCCGAACTCTTCGGCCAGATCGACGCAGGCCTTGATGCCGCGCACGCTGTTCCCGTATGCATCCAGAGGAGGAGAGAAAATGCCGATCCCGATCTGGCGGTTCACGACCGCCATGATGCCGCCGCTCACGCCGGATTTGGCGGGCAGGCCCACATCAACGGCCCACTGGCCGGCATAGTCGTACATGCCGCAGGTGAACATAACCGAGAGTGCATGGCGCACATTGAGGGGGCTGAATACCGTTTCACCGGTCAGGGGGTTCTGCCCGATGTTGGCCAGCGTCGCAGCCATCACAGCCAGGTCCTTCGCCGTCACGCGTATGGAACACTGACGGAAATAGAGATCCAGCTTGTCTTCGACCGGATCCTTGATGATATTCGCATGCCGCATCAGGTGTGCAGTGGCACGGTTGCGATGGCCGGTCTCCTTCTCGGAGCGGTAGACGATGTCATCTACGTCGAGGTCCCGGCCGGCAAGGCGGCTATAAGTCGATCTGATCGTCTCGAAGGGATCCGCGCCGCAGTTGTCGTGGATAAGAGCGGACATAGCGATGGCGCCGGCGTTGACCATCGGATTGAACGGCCGCTTGGTCGCTTCATCGAAGTTGATAGCATTGAAGGAGT
>JBGCEN010000500.1:0-13250 GCA_045106435.1 Rhodothermales bacterium | reverse complement strand
CACTGTTACCCTACCGAAATAACCCTCCATGGCTGATGACAACGACACCACACGACGGATAACACAACTAGAGCAACGCTTCGGGTTGAAGACATAAATGTGTATCTTTGCATTGATATACCACATAACGGGTCAGGTATGACCCCCGCCATGAAAGAAATTTTCCCTTCTACAACCGAACCCACAGGAGCAGGCACCGGTCTGGGATTATCCTTAAGTTATGACATCATTACAAAAGGCCACCGGGGCAAACTACGGTTGTATTTGAAATTAACGAAGGAATAACACTCACGATATCACTGGTGACATAGGTAAGCATATTCACCTATATTTTCGTGTAATCATCAATCCACACTAAAATTTCCCAGGCATGAACAAAGCTCCGCATCAAAGTCAACGAGAGGATTTAATCTCTTCGCTTGCTGATGCCAGAGCACGCCTTGCAAAAGCAGAGCAATTACTCAAAATTGAGGAGTCACTGGACCGCATCAGGGCCCGCACCATGATCATGCGGAGTAGCGAAGAGATGGCAGAGCTGATCGCTTTGGTTTTTGAGGAATTACAAGGCCTTGGATTTGACAATCAAACGTGCGCGCTGGCTATCATAGATCCAGAGACGCACGACAGCGAAGTATGGCGATACAGTGATATTGGTACAAAAACCGGCCAGAGTTATTATGTCCCACAATTTGATCATCCGGTTTACAAAAACATCATTCGCGGATGGCACGACCAATCATCTTTTATCATAATAGACCTGAAAGATGAGACTCTGCAAAGCTATTACTCGCATCTTTTCACCCATACAGACTATGGCTCCCTGCCTGTTGAGCGGCAAAAAGCCCTCTTAGACACACCGCAAATTGTATGGACGATGGTTTTCATGAAGCACGGCTCGCTGGCTGTTGTGGATTATGGATTAACTGCCCGGGCACTTGATGAAAGCCGTATTGCTATTCTGCGAAAAGTAGCGCAGACATTCGACCTCACCTATACCCGGTTCCTCGATTTACAAGAGGCAGAATTAAGCGCGCGCAAAGCCCGCCAGGAATCATCCGTCAATCGTATTCGCGCAGAAATTGTGTCGATGCAATCGATAAGCGACCTGAACGGCATAAGCTCTATGATTTGGAGCGAACTCACCAGTTTTAATGTGCCGTTTATCCGCTGTGGTATCGTTCTTGTTGATGAAGAAAAGTCTTCGATGGAAATTTTTCTTACACGCAACGATGGTTCTACCTTTGATCCTTTTACCATCCCCTTTCGGAGCATTCCTACCTTCCCTGACGCAGTAGCCGCCTGGCAGAAACAAGAAGTGTACTCAGATACGTGGGATAAAAACGAGTATGATGCCTGGGCTGTCTTTCTTATTGAGCAAGGTGTAATGCTGCCTGAAGACAAAGATCTCTTTGTTGAAGCAACGCTCAGTGGTGTAAATCTCACCTTTATCCCATTTGTACATGGCCACTTATATATCGGCAGTGAGAACCCATTATCTGAAGCTCAGATTATCCACCTGAAAATCCTTGCCGAGGCTTTTTCCGTTGCTTTTGCCAGGTATCATGATTTTAAACTTCTTGAAGCTAAAAACCAGGAAATAGCGGATGCCTTTAACAATCTCGAATCTACTCAGTCGCGGCTTGTTCAGTCGGAAAAACTGGCTTCTCTTGGTAAACTGACCGCCGGCATTGCGCACGAAATCAAGAACCCGCTCAACTTTGTCAACAACTTTGCAGAGATCTCCGTTGAACTTGCAGAAGAGTTGGTAGAAATACTGGAGGCTGGTGAAGATGTATCGCCCATTGTAGAAGACCTCAAACTAAACGCGCATCAAATTACCAAGCACGGCCGCCGGGCAGCGAGTATCGTTAACAGCATGATGCAGCATGCCAGCGGATCGCAAGGCACCCGTCAAAAGGTTCAACTGAACTCCTTTATCGCTGAGTATATCAACCTCGCATATCATGGGATGCGGGCACGGTCTTCTGACTTTAACACATCTATTACCCAGGAATTTGACGAACAGGCCGGCTTTGTTGAAATAGTACCACAGGAAATTGGCCGCGTACTGATCAATCTTTTTAATAACGCTTTTTTTGCTATGCAGGAAAAAGCCAAGCAGGAAAAAGCCAAGCAGGAAAAAGCTAAACAGGGAAAAGCTAAACAGGAAAAAGCTCTGCAAGGAAAAGCAGAACATTACAAACCTGAGTTAATCGTCCAGACAAAACGATCAGGTAACACCGCAGAAATCCACGTAATTGATAACGGGCCCGGCATCTCCAAAAGAATAGTCGATAAGGTTTTTGAGCCCTTCTTCACTACAAAGCCGGCAGGAAGTGGAACGGGTCTCGGGCTTTCCCTCAGCTTTGACATCATAACCCAGGGGCATAACGGGCAACTATCGCTCGAAAGTGAAGTGGGAAAAGGGACCACATTTAAAATTGTATTGCCGGCTCTTGCAGCCAGCAATAATGCGTGAGTGTTGATGAAACTTTGGTGCCTTCATGGTAACTTGCAACACCCTTCTGTCTGGAATCTCTTTGAGAATACATGGCACATCAATTCACCGAATGGCGTTTCGTCGCCCCTGGAGCTAGAGTGCCCGAATCTCTGGAAAAATGATGCAACAAGCTTTGAACAGTGGACACATCAATTTTGTAATCAAGTTCAGCAACATTCGCGGCATCCTCAGTGGTTGATGGGGTATTCGCTTGGTGGTCGACTGGCATTACACGCTACAATCGCGCAGCCCAATCTGTGGGCCGGCGTTATTATCATCGGTGCCCATCCGGGGTTTGCATCCGTCAAGGAAAAAGAACAGCAGCAGATGGCAGACAATCGTTGGGGCCAGCGTTTTCTCGAAGAGCCCTGGAATGAATTGCTAACCACATGGGATGCGCTGCCAGTATTTGGAAATCGACCAAATACTTCTGATCGCCCGGAGCATATGTTTTCGAGAGCACAAATCGCCGCCAACTTCACGAACTACTCCAAAGGCCGGCAACACTACCTGACACCAATGTTATCTCAGCTTACATCACCTCCCATCCTCTTTATTTCGGGCAACGAAGACGAGAAATACTCATCAATTGGCGCTTCATTAGCTGAACAGTGTCAAAGTATCCAGCATGTTACCATTCCCAAGGCCTGCCACCGCGTGCCCTGGGAAAATCCAGAGGCCTTTACAAAAACTATTCAGGTTTTTCTAGACAAGACTTCTTAAAATAAACCACCGTATTCTGGTTCTCTGTTATCCACCCTAAACCCATTGTATCATGGACAATACCCGCCGTGAGTTTCTCAAAAAATCTGCCCTGGGCGCTGGTATCGGACTGAGCCTGCCTGAACTTCTTCAAGACCATGATCTTTCGGGTTTTGACGATGATCAAAATGTTATTGTATTTCAGGGAGATTCTATTACCGATGCGGGAAGGAATAAAGAACATCAAGAAGCTAATAATAGAAGGAGCCTGGGGGGCGGATACGCCGGCTTGATTGCCGCTGAGCTACTGGGAAAATATCCAAAGAAGAACTGGCAATGTCACAATAGAGGTATCAGCGGACACAAAGTACATCAACTTGCCGCCCGCTGGCAGGAAGACTGCATCGACCTGAAACCAGACGTGCTGAGTATTTTAATCGGTGTAAACGACTTCTGGCACACATTAACGCACGACTACAAAGGGACTGTTGAAGTCTATGACACGGATTTGCGCATGCTTCTCGACCTAACTCTTTCTGCCTTGCCTGATCTCAAGTTGATTATTGCAGAACCCTTTGTAGTAGACGGCGGCACGGCGATCAACAACGCTGACTGGTTTCCTGCGTTTAATGGCTACAGGGAAGCGGCAAGAAGTATTGCCAAAGACTATAAAGCAGCCTGGGTGCCATTCCAGGAAATATTTGATAAAGCGCTGGACAAGGCACCTGTTGAGTATTGGTGTCCGGATGGTGTTCACCCATCACCCGCCGGCAACTACCTGATGGCGCAAGCCTGGATTAAGGCGTTTAAAAAGCTTCGTTGAATCTAGGGCGTGTAAAACAGCAGAACCGCAAAAGTGAAGGCAAAAGGACTTCTGCGGTTCTGCTGTTTTACATGCTTCAGTTCTACAGTTATCCACCCGAATTTATATTGAAGGATTTTGTCGATCCTCATAGAACACCATTTTTCCATCTTCAACATACGCTTTCATCACCCGCAGATACATCGCCCAGCAATAACTGGAACCCCGGAACTCGTCATTCACCGTTTTCCAACCTGTATGATGAAATCGAACCTGTGTATATCCTTCTTTTGAGATCAATTCAAATCCAACACGCGTCCCTGCCCAATCTGCGTCCGCAACCGTAATTTCCCACTCAAGAATTGAGTTCAGTTTACATTCACTTACCCGGCCCCGCCAATCATATTCAGGCGCAAACCAAAACTGATACACTGTGCCTGTCTCAGGCAAGCCGGCAGACTGTTTTGTCCACCACGCATTGAGTCCTTCCGATGAACTGATTGCCTTGAAGACTTCTTCCGGGCTTGCTACAACTGGGAAATCGTGGTAAATGTCGGGCATCTGGGTTCTGGGTTCTGGGTTCTGGGTTCTGGGTTCTGGGTTCTGGGTTCTGGGTTCTGGGTTCTGGGTTCTGGGTTCTTTTAAGGTAAAAATAAGTACGAATCAATTGAATCTAAACTACGCTGGATGACGACAGTGCGTCATACGCAGCAATAAAGTAATTGAGTTACTACCTTGGGTTTAGGCGATGTTATTGAGATATCCCACATCCCACTGTATAAACTATGCAAACAGACAATTTGGCGACAGATCAACCAAAAGCAAACGCTACGCGGCTAGAGACATTTAGCGACGGTGTTTTTGCATTCTCGGCCACCTTGCTTGTTGTTTCTTTAGAAGTACCGAACAGCTTTCCTGAATTGCTGGAAGACTTGCGCGGGTTTATCGGATTTGGATTGCGATTTGGTGTGTTACTTAGCCTGTGGAGTGTTCACCATGCTTACTTCCGACGATATGATATCGCAGACACAAAAACGATTGTCCTGAACGCCTGTCTTCTATTTGTCATTCTCTTCTACATTTACCCGTTAAAGTTTATGTCTGAGGGAATCGTTGGATTTTTTGCCGGCAGCAACAGCAGCATGGGTATGACAGGTCCCGATGATCTCTCTTTGATTTTCATGTTATACAGCGGCGGCTTTGTCGCAATCTTCCTGTTTGTTGCGCTCATGTATAGACACGCTTATAGTAAACGAGTCATGCTAAACCTATCTCTTATACAAGAGAAAGAAGCCGCCTTCTATGCACGGCATTACGCTATACTGGCTACTGTTGGAGTCTTCTCTGTGATTATGGCGGCCCTGCAAATAGGTATCCGTATTGGTGCGCCCGGCTATGTTTATATGATTCTGGGCCCGCTTTGTTATTGGCATGGTCGCAGACACACCCAATCGATTCAAGCTTTAACTTCTGCAAAATAGCTATGCATATCGCTCGGTTTTCAAACACCCTACTTTCAAACGTCCTTTTTTCAACAAGCAGAATTCACCTCCTGCTTGTTATTGCAGCGAGCCTGGTATTTTCAGGGGTTGATTCTGGTGCTGATTTAGCCACACAAGCCTCAACACAGGTATTCCCTCGATCTCTGGAGTTTCATGCAGAAAAGGTCAAAGCCAAACACATCGACGATGTTATCAATAAAATGGCTCCAGATGGCTGGATGCCGGCGTTTATTCTGGATGACGAGTTACGTAAACGAGTGATCTTTCGTCGCCCTTTGGATCCTGCGCGCCAGGTGAAAACACTGGAATACCAGGCCATGACCGTCGGAGGCATGATGAAAGAACTCGAAGAAGTTGTAAACACACAGGCTACGGACGGCTGGTTGCCGGTTTTCATTACGCGCGATACATTTAAACATCGCATCATCTTTGCCCGCGACAAAACCAAACCAACTGCCGAGACTGAGTACATGAAGCTAATCGTCGACGAATCCAGGCACCTCGACGATGCCTTCAACCATCATGGTACAACAGGTTGGGAGCCTAAATTTGTGATTGAGTATGGCGAGCGTTTTCACGTCCTGTTCAGACGGAAAAAAGGGATTGAGCATCAACCCAAAAGATATCGCGCGCTAAAAACCCTTGCCACCAGTCTTATTGACAACACCTATGATGAACTTGCAGCAGAAGGCTGGCAGCCACTTCTGACATTTCAGGACGGGGAGCGGTATCGTATGTTATTTGTAGAGCATCCCAATGCCACTCGCCTACAGTATTTTGCAGATCGGGTAACAAAAATCAAACACCTGGACGACAGCTTCAGCCGGTGGAATGAACAGGGATGGCATCCTATTTTTGTTTTTCAATTCTCAGCAGATACCACCCTACTCACGGAGGAAGAACAATTCCGGCTATTGTTTGCCCGGGTGCGATCCTGAGCTCGAGTTTGTCCAATAACGAAGTATTTTTAACATCTTCGCCCCTTCCTTTTGTTTAAGATGAGTATGGCTATACCAAGGCTTAATGTATGAAAATGGTCTTGCGATAACTTTTATCAAGACGCGAAGTATATTTCAGTGTAGCACACGCTTACGACCCCACATACCGATTTGATATTCAGCCAATACAATACGTTCTATTTTTTTGTATGCTGGGTTATTGCCCCAACCCCCACCATTGCTTCTAAACCACCATGTTACTTCTCGAAAAAGCGGCCTCGTTTCGCATCAGTATTTTTTTCACTGCGTTGATCTGCATTGCACCTCTTACAGGTTTGGCTCAATCAACTGAGTCTATGCCTGACAAGCCGGCCAATGTAATTCTCATGATCGGAGACGGCATGGGACTTACGCAAATGTCATCGATCTATTATCGCGATGTTGAAACAGTTCACTTCGACCAAATGACAGATGTTGGCCTGCTCAAAACCTGGTCATCCAACGCTAAAATTACAGACTCTGCCTCCAGTGCAACGGCTTATGCAGCCGGCATCAAAACATATAATGGAGCCCTTGGCGTAAACAGTGATACCGTTAGCGTTGAGTCAATTGTTGAGCGGATCAGCCCCAAAGGTATTGCCACCGGGCTGATCGCTACATCTTCCATTACGCACGCCACACCAGCGGCCTTTTATGCCCACGTTTCTTCGCGGAGTATGCATGAGAAGATTGCCCGACACCTCACTATGTCTGAAGTAGACTTCTTTGCCGGCGGTGGCCTGAAGTTTTTCGCGAAACGCGATGACGGCCGAAATTACTTCAATATGTTAGGAAGACACGGATTTGAAGCTGATTCAACTGCGCTAAAGCAGCCGGACGAAATTGACAGTCAGAAAAAATATGGATTCTTACTGGCGGATGATGGCCTGCCGAAAATGATAGAAGGCAGGGGTTCTTTCCTTCCAGATGCTACGGAGTTGGCACTGCATTATTTCAAGCAAAAAGAGATGCCGTTTTTCATGATGGTGGAAGGATCTCAGATAGACTGGGGGGGCCATCAGAATTCTTCTGAGTACCTGATGACTGAGGTGGAAGATTTTAATGAGGCGCTCGGTCGTGTATTGCGCTTTGCCGAAGAAGATGGCAATACGCTTGTTATCGTTACCGCAGACCACGAAACAGGAGGCTTTGCTCTTTCATCGGGAGAAAACTACAACAACCTCAACGGCACCTTTTCAACAGGAGGCCACACAGCGACGCTCATTCCCATTTACGCTTTTGGCCCCGGCTCATCTTTGTTCAATGGCATCTTTGATAATACGGGCGTTTATGACAAGATCCTCGAAGCCGCCGGCTGGTAGTTTTTGGGGTTCAAGGTTCTGGGTTCAAGGTTCTGGGTTCAAGGTTCTGACTTTTAGCTTTTGACTTTTAGCTTTTGACTTTTAGCTTTTGACTTTTAACTTGCCATACGTTCAGCCCTGAATTTAAAGCACAACCTTAAATCTTTGAGAAATGAAGTATAAATTTTTTTCATCTGTAGTTCTATTATGTGTTGTTGCGACCTCAGCCTTCGCGCAGTCTAATCCACGCCCTGAAGACGTGACAACGCTGGATGGCATTATCACAGCCTATTACGAAATCGTTTCGGGCCCGGCCGGCAGTATTCCAGACAAAGAGCGGGATTTTGCGATCCATATTCCTGACTCCCCGGTCATTATTATGACTGAAGACAAAGACGGAAATGTTGTGCCCAACAGAATGACCATTAGTGGATTTCACGAGCGGTTTAGTGGGCCGAGAGAAACTGGTTTTTTCGAGTACGAAATAAGCCGGGAAACCCAGCAATACGGCGCCATGACGCACATTTGGAGCACTTACGAATGGCGAGCGACCGAAGATGGGCCGGTGGGCGGACGTGGCATTAATAGCATCCAGCTATATCACGATGGCAACCGCTGGTGGATAACTTCGGAGATCTTCGACACACGTAATAAGCCAGTGCCAGCTGAGTATATGCCCAGATAGTACGGGCGTTAAACGATTTGGTGAGAGCAGAGGGAAAAGGGTTGAGAGCATTGACCTTATAAAGGTAGTGCAATGTCAAAAATACAATTACGACTTAACAATCGTCATCTTGAGCCCGTCGAAAAGCCTGCCCTCAACTTGAGTGGGGGATCCCTCGAAATACGACAAAGCCGATTCAGCCAAGGATTTGAAGTATTGTGCTGTGATTCGTGAGATCCTTCGACAGGCTCAGGATGACGTTTTGATAAAAAATAATCTTGTTAATAAATCAGATTTTCAGATAACCAGCTTCACCCTCAAGAATTATGGCCTCCCGACGTTCTTTCTTACACAAGACCAGCGCTGCATTATTATTCACCGGCTTGCATCCAACTTCGGTTGGTAACACGGCTCCATTCAAGATGAAATATGCCCCTCATTTTGGCATGTTTGAGCATAGCGCCGGCAAAGACCTCATCGATCAAATCAAGTTTATGTCTGACCAAGGATTCAGGGCCCTTGAAGACAACAATCTCAAAAACCGGGACATACAAACACAGGAAGCGATCGGTCGGGAGTTACAGCGATTAAATATGGAGATGGGTGTTTTTGTAGCTTCCAATGCAAAAAACCCCAGCCTCACCACAGGCGAACCAGAACACATTGAAGCATTCGTAAACGACTTAAAAGAATCTGTAGATGTTGCCAAGCGGGTGAATGCTACCTGGATGACGGTGGTGCCGGGATTTACAGATCATAAAAAGAACCATGATTTTCAAACGGCAAACATGGTGGAAGCGCTAAAACGAGGCGCAGAGGTTTTTGAGCCACACGGACTTGTTATGGTGCTCGAGCCGCTCAATCCAAGAAATCACCCCAATCGCTTCTTAAAAAGGGTACCGCACGCGTACGCGATATGTAAAGCCGTGGGTAGTCCGGCTGTTAAGATTCTGGATGATCTCTATCACCAACAAATCACCGAAGGCAACCTGATCCCCAATATGGACATGGCGTGGGATGAGATTGGGTACTTCCAAATAGGAGACAACCCGAACAGGAAAGAACCAACCACCGGCGAGATCAACTACAAGAACATCTTCCGCCACATACACAACAAAGGCTTCACCGGCATCCTGGGCATGGAGCACGGCAACGCGATGCCAGGAAAAGAAGGTGAAATGGCATTGATTAAGGCCTATCGCACCGTAGATGATTTTTGATTCAGTTTTCAGTAATCAGATCTCAGTGATCAGTTTTCTAAAAAAACAAAACTGACCACTAATAACCGACCACTGAAAACTACTAAACAACAACAAGCCCTGGCGTGGGTCAGACGCCAGGGCTTTCTCTCTTTTAGGAGATCCTTCCTCCGAAATAAACTTTAAACGTACCTGTTTACTCTGTTAAGATTACTTGATCAAGCGGATGGCCGATATCTCCTGGCTCCCATTGTTTGTGCCAGGTACCAAGGTTGGTTACACCAAAGCCGGCTGCAAATCCACTAAAAGCGCCCAAGCCCAACAGCGCATTTTTATCGCCATGAATAGCTGCATCGTCGCCAATTATGAAATCTAGTCCATAATCGTCTGATTGCAGGTCAGTCGCAAGATCTGTCATTTCGTCTTCAAACTCATCTTCTTCATCAGTACGACGGTGCCAGTATAAACTCGCTTCATAAACCAGTTTATCCACACCAAGGTTTTGTTCATACATTCGAAGTGCCAATGCCCCATAACGATCATAGTCTGCCCATACACACTCCGGTCCACTTGTTTGATTCGAAGGATGATAACAAGGATCGTAATTGCTTCCTGTATCCCACATTTTCTTTAACGAAGGAAGGCGTGTGATAGAAATATCAAAATGCTCCAACTCACTTATAGGAAGTGGGTCAGTGCGATATGTATTCCCGGGCGCAGCAATACTCCCATCAAAGCCAGCGCCAGCAGTCTGCAATACAGGTGAGCCGGTTGTCTTGTCGAGCATGATCACGCCGCGACCATGCTCATCGCTATTAACTATCTCAAAGAAAATGTCGCCGGTAATCTCTCCAAGTGTTTCGTTAAAATAGGTTTGTGATTGATGATTTGGTTCTAAACCATTATCAGAGTGAAACACTACACGGTTTCCTTTTAGCGTGGTAAAATCATGTGTGTGCTTCAGGATCTCTGTGTCATAGAAGGGCGCTCCAAGCGTTGCAAGGCCAAAAGCTGAAGACCACGCACCTGTCATGTCTCTGTATACAGAAACATCCATATGGCCTGTATCAGGCATTCCTTCATGGAGCGCCACAATAGCACCGTTAATATCAACATTCCCTCCTAAATCAATCACAGGATTCAGGCTTGTTTGAGGTGGCTTAACCAGAATCACTCCATCCCAACTGAAGGTCACACCTGGTGGAACAATAAAATCACCTTCTACAACCAATATCCCTTGTCCGGTAAGATCGTTTGCAAGCGTCATGTCTCCTTCAAAGGTTAACAAAGACTTTCCATCTCCCTTACCAAAAGTGGCACCTATTAAGGAAGCATCGCTCTCGATTTGGTGCTCAGAAGGATTTGCCAGTGCATAAACTTCTACAGCCTCATTAATCTGATCGGGATAAAAAAGACCATCTTGACCGTCATAAGCATCTCGTTGTGCCTGATCAACTTCAGTAATTGCAATTGATGCAGGATGGGCGCTTAACTCTGTTTCCAATGCTGTTTTGGTCTCAAACAATCCGAGGCCGTAAGTAGATAGATCTGCCACCAATCCGAGATCATCAACAATTACTTCTTCAAGGTCTTGCAGGCTTTGATCATCGATTGCAATACCATTAAAGTCGAGTTCTGCCAAGTTTGAAAAACTCGGCTGAAGTGCACCTACTTTCAACTGAACGGTATTTGCATTAAATCCTTTCCAAGCGTACAGGCTGCGAATTTCGTGGACAGTAGAGTCATAAGCACCATAAACGCGAAAATCCAATCTTCCACCGCCTGGCGTATAGCCTTCAATCCAGATTTGACCACCATCTCTTGAAAGCGTGTCCAGAAAAGGTTGAATTGCAGTATCCGACCCATCTTTGTCAATCCAATCTGTTAACACAAGCTTCCTCCCAACCATTGCCAATTCCCGGGCTATTTCCAGGGAACGCCTTTCGTTTTCTTTGTTATCTGTTTGATTGGATTGCTCCTGTGAACTAAACAGCATAAGCACCGTCGTAAAAACGGCCGCTATGGCTGCAATCAGTGCTCCTTTACCCATTGTTATTACCTATATAATCTTTAGTCCCAGCTACTGAGTTCAACTGTAGACCCGTAACGACTAAAATTGAGTTGCGATTTTGAAGCTTGATCGGTTATATCATCAAAGCCTTCGTGAGCCATCTGGATTTGAAAACGTACTTTTGAAAGGGCTGAAGGACAATTGAAACCGCCCGGCACCTGGAATACAGGACTCCCTCTTTCTGCAAACTCGATCCTAAAAAAAGTCACCCCTTCATTACTCCACCCGCTCGGAGTATCAGCTGCAAAACGATCCAGTCGATATAACTGATGAACCAGATCAACACCGCCAACCGACCTTGTAATCGATCCGGGTTGTGGTGTTAGTTGATAAACTACCTGGACCACCGGGGCATCTGCCAGGTCTGAAGCTGTTGCAATTGCCTGTGGATCTGCCAGCGTTGGAAACGAGAACGAAACGGTTGTATCTGTACTCATGGAAAACGTGCATTCAAACCCTGTCACGCCAGTAGGTGCAGTAAAAACACTATTGGAAATTGCAGAATCAACTTGTGCCGCTGTGCGCATATTCATTAGATCACGCTCCAGCATTTCCGAAATATTCAACGTGCCGGTGCGCACCATGTAATTGACAACGGTTTCTGCATTGGATTGCATACCGCGTAATTGCATCACCGCGATAATCAATACAATGGAAGAAAACACGAAGAAGGCGCTAAGATGATCTAATAAAAACTGCATGGACGCTTTAAAATGTGAGGCTTAGGTTGGTCTGGAAGTTTGTGTAGGCCTGTATCAGGCATCGCCTAATTATTGATGTAGTCAGAAATCACAATCACTTTCTGAAACCGAACATGTGCCCGAGCGGCGCCGGCTGTGTCAAGTGTTCTTGCATCTACAGTTACTTCTTTCGCCAGGGTTGGTCCTGTTGTTGACACTTCCCCATTTGGCTGCACATACCGCACAGCATATTCAGCTCGAATTTGAAACTGCTCGTTGTTCAACTCATGCGCAGTTGTATCAACATGCAAATGAAAGTCGTCGATATCATCCAGCGTTAATTCGCTATAGGCATTTTCACCTGGGTCGGTACCAAAATTGGCAAACGTGGTCAAATCGGTTAGCCCTGGATCCAGAACGGTCATTCCTGTTCGAGCTTCGTCAAAATCTTTGATCGAGATTTCGTGCAATCGCTTTTTGGCGAAGTCTGCGGCAGCGGATTCCATTTCGCGGAGGTATGCATTCTTTTGTAGAAGAAATGCTGAGCGTTGTTGATTGAGGGTAAGCGTAACTAGTATGAGTAGCGCCCCCAATGCAAGCATTGTTTGTTGCATGGCTTTGTAGGGTCGGGGTTGTATGAGCGATAGCGCCGAAGAAATGCCTCAATTGAGAGGGGGGCACCTTCGACTAAATGCTTCCCGGGGGGGACCTTAAGCAGGGAGATGTTGGGCCTGCGTTGTGAAGCGTCTGTTATTTTTTACTTATGAAATGACTTTTGCAATAAGCGTACCACTGCCACAATTTTGTGTTTTTTAATTTTTTGTTTAACCACATTGCGCCAAAACGCTCACA
>JBGCEN010000499.1:0-17537 GCA_045106435.1 Rhodothermales bacterium | reverse complement strand
AACTGTTCATCGCATATTTTTGGCCGTTGCAAGAAGATCATCGAATCATTTTTTATCCGTTGGTTTGACCATGTCTTTGTTGTGAGCCCATCTATAGAAAATTGGTATCGAGAAAATTACAAGGTGTGTAATATTTCACTTGTCATGAATTGCCCTCTGTTAGTCAAATTACCGAGATCAAACTATCTTCGTGAAAAGTTTTCCATTCCAGATGATCATGTCATTTTTATTTACCAAGGTATTATTACCAAAGGCAGGGGAGTTGAAATTATTTTGGATGCGGTGAGGGCGCAAGAAAAAAAAAGTGTCTGTGTTCTGCTTGGTTATGGTGCATTATTTGAACAATATTTAAAACTTTCTGAAACGGATGATCATCTTCTGGTCCACCCCGCTGTTGAGCCAGCAGCAATACTCGATATCACCGCATCAGCAGACTGTGGCGTGTCTTTCATGGAGAACTCCTCGTTAAGCCAATATTTCTCCTTACCTAACAAGCTTTTTGAATTTGGAATGGCAGGTTTACCTGTCATAACTTCGCCGACTTTGGATCAAAGCCGTTATATAGAAGAGAACAAAAATGGAATTGTGGCTGAGAACTACGACTCTTGTAGTCTTTCACGTGCATTTAAAAAGTTCTTAAACCACGAAGAGGGGTATTTTCTCCCAGAGGTTAAGAAAACACGAAAAATATATAATTGGCAAAACCAGGAAGATGTTATACAAAAAGTTTATACAAACATTTTCAAGGTTAATCCGTAAATAAAATGATTTCAATTATTGACGTTGGACTGGGAAATATTGGTTCGATCCAGAATATGCTTCGAGTCATTGGTGCAAAATCTCGTTTTGTAAGAACTGCTGATGAACTTGCGGAGGCTGAGAAGATAATATTGCCGGGCGTTGGCTCGTTTGATGTTGGTATTTCTAAAATTAGGGAAGCTGGCCTTTACAACGCCATCCGGCACAAGGCTTTGCAAGATTGTGTGCCCCTTTTAGGGATCTGCCTTGGAATGCAGATATTAGGCAATGGAAGTCAAGAGGGGAAGTTAGACGGTTTAGGCATAATAGATGGCACTTGCGTACGCTTCCTCAAGAGCGAAGTTAATGGCAATAGAATTCCGCATTTGAGATGGAATTCTGTTGAAGCAAAAAATGAGTGCGTATTGTTCAAAGGCTTGAACGAAATAAATAAATTCTATTTTACTCATTCATTCCATTTCAATTGCGAGAAAGAGAATGATATAGCTGGTTTAACAAACTATGGTGCCGACTTCGTGAGCTGCATTTCACGGGACAATATATACGGAGTGCAATTCCATCCGGAAAAGAGTCATAAGTATGGCAAACTTCTACTGAAAAACTTTTGGGAATTGTAATGAGAGGTGTACGTGTTATACCAACTCTCCTACTCAAAGATGGTGGAGTAGTGAAAACAAAGAAATTTTCGAATCATACTTATGTCGGCGATCCAGTTAATGCGGTTAAAATCTTTAACGAAAAGGAAATCGATGAGCTAGCTATACTTGACATAGATGCTTCAAAAAATCGTTCCGAACCAAATTACGAATTAATTCATGAAATTGCTAATGAAGCCTTTTTCCCTCTTTCATACGGTGGTGGCATCAACAATTTGGAGCAAGCAAAAAAAGTTTTTCGAATAGGTTTTGAAAAAGTCATCCTTTGTTCTTCTGCACTGCAGCGGCCTGAACTGATAACAGAAATTTCAGAGCATGCCGGGGCTTCCAGTGTGGTATATTGCATAAATACAAAGAAAAATATTTTTCGAGACAATCTTGTTTTCGATTTTTGTACTGGCACAAATACAAAATATCGACCTGTGGACCAAGCCAAGCTTGCGCAAAGTCTGGGAGCGGGTGAGATAATCATACAAGCAGTTGATAGGGACGGTATGTATTCAGGTTATGATCTGAACACAATAAAGGAAGTTTCTGCAGCAGTTGACGTACCTGTCGTCCCACTGGGTGGCGCGCGGGATATTTCAGATATGAAGGCCGCAGTTGATGCTGGAGCATCTGCAGCTGCTGCTGGAAGTATGTTTATATTCTTTGGCAAGCACCGTGCCGTTCTAATAACATATCCCACAAACGCCGAACTAGAAGCTACTTTTTAATGAGTGAAATACCGGTAACTGAATGTACTCGCTGCATTATGAGTACAAAAGCAGATAAGAATATTATTTTTAACGAAGCAGGCTTATGCAATCATTGTGAGCGCTATGATAAACTCTTGGCATCAAGAGTTTCAATCAATGATGATAGCATATTTGAAAGTGTTATCGATAAGATAAAAAAAGCAGGCAGGGGCAAAGAATATGACTGTCTAATTGGTGTAAGTGGTGGCGTTGACAGCACTTATGTGGCTTATCTGGTAAAACAGCACGGCTTAAGGCCTCTAGCAGTCCATCTTGACAACGGCTGGGATTCTGAGCTTGCAACTTCGAATATTAAGAACACACTGGAAAAACTTGGTATAGATTTACACACCCATGTTATAGACTGGAAAGAATTTAAGGACTTACAATTATCTTTTTTAAAGGCTTCCTTACCTGATGGAGAAGTTCCTTCTGATCATGCGATATTTGCGCTGATGTGGCGTGAAGCAGCTAAAAGAAAAATAAAATATATTGTTTCAGGTATGAATTTCCAAACTGAGTCTATTTCGGTACCCGAATGGTCTTATGGTCATTCTGATTGGAAATATATACGAGCTGTTCATAAAAAATTTGGAAGCAGTAAGTTAAGAACTTATCCCAGATTTACATTCCCATATCTTGCTTATATCTATTTGTTTAAAGGTGTGAGGACAGTCTCGCTTCTAAATTATGTTAAATATGACAAACAAAAAGTGCTGTACCTTATACAAGATAAATTAGGATGGAGAAACTATGGTGGAAAACACCACGAGTCAATATACACACGGTTTTATCAAGGTTATGTTCTTCCTAAAAAATTTGGAATTGACAAGCGATATGGGCATTTGTCGGACTTGATCAACTCTGGTCAACTATCCAAAGAAGACGCACTGAAAGAGATTAAGAAACCACCTTATTCAGAAGAACTTCAACAAGAAGATAAAATATACGTTTGTAAGAAATTTGGTATTTCCGTTCGTGAGTTCGACGAAATTATGAAATTGCCACCAAAGCTATTTTATGATTATCCAAATGGCTTTAAATTACTAATGATTGTGAAAAGAATTGTGAATTACCTGAGACTAAAAAGGCTCTACCCGAAGTGATCTCTTAATGACCAATGGTCCTGCTACCTACCCAACTAAGATGCATCATCGAGATGAAATTGATGGCCTTCGGGCCTTTGCTGTGATGCCAGTAGTTTTCTTTCACCTTGGCATACCTCCATTCACAGGTGGGTTTATAGGGGTTGATATATTTTTTGTGATAAGTGGATACTTAATCACATCCATTGTCTTAAAAGAAATTGAAGCCGGTAAATTCTCCATTGTGAATTTTTATGAGCGTCGAATAAGACGCATCTTTCCAGCACTCTTTGCTGTCATTTTAGTTTGCATTCCAATTTCGATGTTTATTATGATCCCTACGGAATTTGAAAGTTTCTCCAAAAGCATAATTTCCACCATAACATTCACTTCAAATATTCTATTTTGGCAGGAAGTTGGATATTTTGAGACGGTGGCTGAGGAGAAGCCATTACTTCACACTTGGAGCCTTGCTGTTGAGGAACAGTTTTACCTAATTTTTCCCCTCATAATGTTAGCGATATTAACTTTAAGTGGTAAGAAAACTCTTCTATTTATTCTAATTTTAAGCACTCTTGCGAGTTTAATCTTGTCGAGTTTTGCTTCGGTAAATTACCCAATACCAAATTTTTATCTTATACCCACACGAGCTTGGGAACTTTCGGCTGGTTGTTTTTGTGCGTTGGCAAATATAACAACAAAAAAAGGTATCGCAGAAATCTTGGCAGCATTTGGGTTAGCTACAGTTTTAATTTCGATTTTCTTATTTGATAGCCTCACTCCTTTTCCATCGCATTTAACAGTACTACCTGTCGTAGGAACTTGTTTAATTATATTATTTGCCAGAAAGACGATAGTTGAAACGATTTTATCCTTACGAGTATTTGTTTGGATTGGACTACTGAGTTATAGCATATATCTGTGGCATCAGCCGTTATCTGCATTTTCAAAGCTAGCTGGTATCTTTAGCACGACTCCGATTTTTTTGACATCCTATTTCGCGCTACTATTCTGTCTGTCCATATTATCCTATAAATTTGTCGAAATCCCTTTCAGGCGTATGACCTTCATTAATCGCAAGAGAGTTTTTTTACTCTCGGCAGGTGCCGCAACCATTTTATTGTTCGCTGGGGTTTTTGGGATCACCTCAAATGGGGCAAAGTTCCGATTTTCAGATCAGCAGCTTACATTGATCGAGCCTTCGTCTAGTGAATATGCCTGTGAAGCATATGTTTCTGATGAGATCGAATACGCAAAATCTTGTTTGATCGGCGATGCTAATTCAGATTTTAAGATCGCACTTATAGGTGATTCTCATGCTGATGCGCTGGCTTCCGAACTTTTCAAAGAATTCGATGAAAAATCAATCGCGGTCGAACGTATTTTCAGCGATTATTGTCATCCCATTCCCAACTTGTATGATACTCGCTACACAAATGTGGACAGATGCGAGAAATATGAATCTCAACTACGTCAACATATCGAAAAAGAAGTAGATGCAGTTCTAATCCATTTAAGATGGACTTTCAGGTTATATCCCATTCCCAACCAGATACAGAATCTGAACTTTGACAACGGGGAAGGTGGCATCGAACATGATAACATGCCTAGAGAGAATTTTGCTCTAATTGAAGGCCAAAGGCGCCTAGATGGCGCTTCAAAGCTTCTGCGGATGAATGAATTTATACAGAACCTAGCAGCATTAGAAAAACCCGTAATTATTGTAGGTCCTGTGCCTGAACCTGGCTGGCACGTACCCAAATACAACATGCAAAGGATCCTTTTTGGACAAACCTCTAACGATTTGAGCACTTCATATGAAAGATACAAGACGAGAAATTCTTTTGTATTATCCTTTCTGCAAGCAATAAAGGAAGAGAAAAACGTGAGCGTGGTCTATCCTCATGATACCCTTTGTTCTGATTATGTTAGATGCAATGTGCAGGTGGCAGGTAATCCTCTTTATTTTGATGACGATCATTTGTCTGCAATCGGCGTCAGGACAATAAAAAACAGCATCATCGAAGAAATCAGTAAGTTTGTTGAATGACAGTTATGCCAAGGGAAAAGCTCAAGGTTTGGATCGTTAATGCGCAAGAAAACCCTCCTCAGGATCGCTCCGTTCCGGGAAGAAGGCAATGGCGTTCAAACACTTTATGTGAAAGACTTGCTGATCGGGGCCATGAAGTTATTAGGTGGCGTTCTTCATTTAGTCATCGAAAAAAAGTACAACTTGTCGAAAAGTCAGAAAAGCAAACAACGGATAACTATCAGCATCAGTATATCCTTTCGCCAGAGTACAAGAGTCATCTGGGGTTTAAACGTATTCTCAACCATAAAGAGCTTGGTCGCGAATTTTCAAGGCTTGCTAATTCTTACGTGCATAAGCCGGACATAATCCATATATGTAATGTCCCGTTGGAGCTGACGACAGCATGCATGAAGTTTGCGAGGAAAAATGATATTGCAACAATACTTGATGTCAGAGATCTTTGGCCCGATTCATATTTAAATTTCTTACCGGGTCGTCTAAGTTTTTTAAAAAGGCCATTCCTTTATTTGATCCAGCATGTACTCAAATCAACCCAACACCATTATCAACAAGCCACCGCGGTTACAGCAATATCAGATAAGATTTTGAAATGGGGATACAAAAAAGCTCGGAACCGCGACAAAGAACTAGACGCGGTATTCCCGATGGCAAATTCACCTGGAATATATGTTGCCAACGCGCTGGCGCAAAAGGAAATGCGACAAAAAATTGGCGTTTCAGAAGAAAGTGTTATTATCAGTTATAGTGGTAATGTCGGATTTCAAACGAATTTCGAGATGCTTAATGAAGCCGCGACAATTCTTTCGAAGGAAAAATCTAACATTCATTTTGTTATTGCGGGTACAGGCCCTAAATATGAGCAGCTAAAAAAAGCGTCGTCAAATATCGCGAACATTCATTATTTGGGATGGATGGAGGGTCCTGAGTTAAGAACTCTTTTATCAATATCAGATTTTGGTGTAATTGCCTTCCATAATGTTGGTGATTACATGATGAGCATGCCAAACAAGTTTGTAGAATATCTATCAGCAAATCTACCAATATTATGCGGTACATCTGGTCAAATGAAAGAACTTGTTGATGATTGGAAATGTGGTTGGAATTTTTCCGTTGATGCTGGCGGCGAAGCCCTTGCAACATTTCTCATAAACCAGTTTTCAGACGAGATCGGAGTGAAAATCCTGAGGGATAATGCCAAAAAACTTCACTCTGCCATGTTCGACCTTGACACTGTTTTGGATCAGATGGCAAACCACTTGGAACGCGTAGCACAACTTCGGAAAAGCAACGTCAAATGAATAAATATCTTTATATTGTCAAAGCTATACATCAACGCGGCGTTGGATTTCTTTTTGATTACTTCAAGGAGTGCATTCTGTTTGACCTTAGACGTGGCACATCGACAAGTTCTCGAGTACCAAAAGTGGAGCAACCCTTAAATAATGAAAACAGTGATGTACAGGATGGGTTGTTGTATGTGGCATCATTTACATCCGTTACACGCAATAGCGTCAAAACAGTGTTCGATTATTGGGGCAGCGAAAACTTTTTCAATGCTCAATACATGGATTTAGGATGTGGAAAAGGCAAAACACTCATAATATTTGAAGAGAAATATAAGAATAAGCTGGCACACAAACCTATAGGAATTGAATATGACGAAAACCTAAGTGAACTAGGGAAGAGGAATTTAGAAAAAAGTTTCAAGGAACCAAAATCTGAAATTTATTGTGATAGTGCGATAAACTTAAAAAAGTATGCTCGCTCTGATCATTTGCTAATCTATCTTTACAACTCTTTCCAAGGGGAAACCTTACAGAGAACACTAGATGAATTGTCTGAATACAAGCACATAGTCATTTATGTTGATCCAGTTGAAGCAAAAAGTTTCCAGGACAGAGGTTATGGCCTAATTCATTCTCAGGTGGGAAAATACAACGCTGACACCTGGTCCGTTTTCGAATACGAGCCAAAGTGATTTATATTCAAGGATGCGCAAATGACTGAAGGCTTAGAGCAAGTTAACACATGCGATGCGTTGGTGATCGGTTCAAGCCCGCTCATGCTTATGAGAGCGTATTATCTCGCTGGAGAAGGTAAATCAGTTGTAGTCGTTGATAAAGACGAAATTTTCGGCGGAGCTTGGCGAAATTATCGCCTAAATGATCAGTATCGAGTAGAGATTGGTTGTCATCTTATTGAAGCCTATCCCAAAGTTTATGATGTATATAACAATGAGTTTGATATACCCTTTGAAGTATGCACCCCTCAGCCAGCTCGCATTCTTAAAAGCGGCAAAGTTATAAGGTATTTCAGTATGCCAATGGTTGTCTTGAGTACGATCCGTGTAACGGCTCTATATTTTTTGAGTTTACTTAAGTCCATTCTTGATCGCAACCAAATTGAGCTTGTAAAAAAATATGCCTCAAAATTAAGAGACTATCGCAACCAATTTCTTGGCGTTATCTGTGGTTGTAAATTAGAAGATCCTGTTCATGGATACTCTCATTTCATAGAAAGGCTCATTGAAAAATGCGAAGAGAATGGTGTTAATTTCATCAGATATGATGTCAAAAGCATGCAACGGAAAAATGATAAATGGGTAGCAACGGATACTGAAGGCAAACATATCTTATCTCGTGATGTTATTTGCAGCTCATCTGCATGCTTTGAGAAAACTTCTGATAATGGGTTCTTTGCAAAAGACGCAGGATTTATTCTACATACGTCGATTGTCTGTGGGGTAAAGACCGATGATCTACTGGTTTCACGCAGCTATACAGCTTTTTGGAATGATCCATTTGTGAAACGAATTTCCCTGCTTATTGGAACAGAGTCACCAAACGGCGACCCGCTCTTTTTGCTGGAAATAACTGGGCGAGTTTCGGATTATAAAATACCCCAGTTCAACAGCCTGATATCGGATGCATTCGTAAAAGCGCAACTGACAAAAAGCAATGTAGAGATTGAAGTTTTGGAAGTGATTGAAAACCAGTCTGTTAATAACACGGATCAGCTACCAATTGGTGAGATAGCGCCTAGATTTCACACCATATCGTCCTATGGTAATTTGGCGTCGGGCATTCTTGGCAATCGTAAGTGGATCAGAACTAAAGCCGGTTAATTATTACAAGGATAAATGATGCAAAAACGTAAGCTTTGGTTTAAAAATGAGATTCTTGATGACGATGTGGTCAAAGTCCACGCTATGTCTCCGACCGCACAATTTGGTCTAAATGTATTTGAAGGACTTCGCGGCTATTGGAACAAAAATCATTGCCAGTTATTTGTTTTTCGCCTTGATGATCACCTAAAAAGATTGAGAGAGTCCGGGTTGCTGATTGGTATGGATATGCCGCACGACACGTCATTTATTCATAAGGCGCTTCGTGAAACCATAGAGGTTAATAACTTCAAGGAGGATATTGCAGTTCGGATCATTATGTTAGTGGATGGCGAAGGAACATGGAGTGATGAGCGTAGCCCTGATATGCTTATTGCACCGATAGCCAAACCCCGCATGAATATTGATAAACCTGTTTTCAAAAGAGCTTGTATTTCGAGCTGGCAGCGAATTCATGATAGCTCCATGCCGCCTAGGGCGAAAGTTGGTGCTAATTATCTAAATGGTCGCTATGCACAATTGGACGCAAGGAAGAAAGGGTATGATTTACCAATATTACTGGGACAAGATGGTAAGTTATCTGAAAGTGCTGGATCGTGCCTATTTATCATAAAAAATGGAGTTTTAATTACACCCTCCGCCACAAATTCTATTCTTGAGAGCATCACAAGAGATACAATTATCCAGCTTGCACAAGATGCTAACATGAAAATTGATATAAGGCCAATCGATAGAACCGAAGCGCTGCTCGCGGACGAAGCGTTTTTATGTGGAAGTGCCGCAGAAATTACCCCACTTTCATGCATCGATCACTTTGAACTCTCGACTGTCTTCAAAGGCTCTGTCACTCAGAAAATCACTAAGCTTTATTTTGATGCAGTATCACAGCCTGGTCAGAAAAACGCCGAATGGTTATGGAGCGCGTATTAATGTTTAGCGCTATGTTTCATAAAAGAGTTCTCGATCTGATTATCAGCTCATTACTACTAGTTCCGACACTCCCTCTTTTTTTAATTTTTGGAACGTTAATTAAACTGGATTCCAAAGGTCCAATATTCTTTATACAAAAGCGAATTGGTCGACGCGGTGCAATTTTTGAGATGTATAAATTTAGAACGATGGTCGAAAATGCCGAGCAAATTGGAACTGGATTATTCAGCTATCATGATGATAATCGAATCACACGAATGGGACATTTTTTGAGAAAAACTAGCCTTGATGAACTTCCTCAAATTTTCAATGTAATTTCTGGAGATATGTCGCTTATTGGACCAAGGCCACCAGTCACATATGAGTTGGGTGATTATAAGGATTTCAAGGGTTCCCTTAAATTAAGGTTTAGAATGAAGCCTGGCATATCTGGCTTAGCACAGACTTCTGGCCGCAATGATCTCAATTGGGATGAAAAAATTGTTTATGACAATATTTACATCGAAAACTTTAAGACCCTAGGTGTTTTAGAAGACATTCGAATTTTATTTTTGACTATATGGGTCATCGTCTCAATGAAGAATACCATTGAAAAGAAAGCAACCGAAGAATGAATTGGTCTGAACTAAAAAAGCTGTCGTTAGCTCATGGAGATGCTTTTTACTTACTCGATAGCGGGCAATTTGAACAAAACTACCAATCACTGCTCGACGCATTTAATAAATTTTATCCAGACGTACAAATCGGTTACTCTTACAAAACCAACTATATTCCCCATTTATGTAAATTGATCGATAAATTGGGAGGTTATGCTGAAGTTGTTTCAGAAATGGAATACGCGCTTGCGCAAAAAATAGGTGTTAGTCGAAATCGAATTATTTTTAACGGGCCGAATAAATCTAAGTCAGCTTTTACAGATGCTATGCTCAATGGCGCGACTGTTAACTTAGATTCGACTCGAGACTTGAACATGTTTGTTGAAATAGCAAGGTCCAATCCTAATAAACAATTTGACATCACCATTCGAACAAATTTTTCAATTGGCAATGATTCAGTTTCTCGCTTTGGTTTTGATACAGATGGTGAGGTATTTAGAAATGCGATTGATATCATAGAACAAGCTGAAAACACATCGCTAGCAGGTTTCCATTGTCACTTCCCAGATCGAGATCTGCAATCATATGGGCGACGAGCTTCGGTACTCATAGAACTTGCCAAGAAATACTTTCCCAACAAAGCGCCAAAGCATCTCAATATTGGCGGTGGGTATTTCGGAAGGTTGCCAGATACACTGAAGAATGCCTACGACCTAACGCAGGTCAGCTATGAAGAGTATGGTCAGATAATTGGCGACCAGCTGCTAGCAGCCTATCCAGATCCAAACAACTCACCAACCCTGTTCATTGAGCCGGGGACGGCTATCGTGGCTGACACCATGAGTTTTGTCACTGAGGTGATAGATGTCAAAACTGTACAAGGTCGCAATATTGCGACTGTTAGTGGTAGTATATTTAACATAAGCCCAACGGCGCGCACACAGCATTTGCCGTTTGTGGTTCATAAGAAAGACTCACAAGGCACCTCAGAGCATTTGACTGAATTCGATATCGGTGGTTTCACTTGTATCGAGGGAGATTATCTCTCAAGGAATGTTGATGCCGATATACAAGTAGGTGATTTTTTGGAGTACAGTAACGTGGGTTCTTATTCCATCGTAATGAAACCGCCGTTTATTTTACCAAATGTTCCCATTGTCTCGCGTTGCAATATCAACGGGGAACACGAAATTCATAAAGAGAGAGAAACTATGGAATATATATTTCAAAATTTTCATGGAACCTGATATGGATCTAATTTTTATCTCAAATAACATACAACAAATTGAATTAGCAGATCAATCAGGAGTTGATTACGTTATGATTGATCTTGAAATCAACGGCAAAGTAGAGCGTCAAGGACATCTTAACACCTTGATATCAAATCACTCGCAAGAAGACATCAAATTAGCTAAATCAATACTCAAAAATTCGAAGCTCATGGTTCGTATAAATCCGATTCATGAAAATTCAGAAGAGGAAATTGATCTGTGCATTCGTTATGGTGCTGAGACTCTTATGCTTCCAATGTTCACAACGGAAGACGAAGTATGCAAATTTATTGGATACGTTGCAAACAGGGCCCGAGTTTGTCTCTTGTTGGAAACCGGTGGTGCATTGGCGCGGGCCGAACAGATACTAAACGTTCCTGGTATTGATGAATTGCACATTGGTTTAAATGACTTACACCTTTCACTCGGCCTAACTTTTATGTTCGAACTCATTTCTGGCGGACTTGTGGACCATATTTCAAATTTATGCCAACAGAAAGGGCTGAAGTTTGGAATCGGTGGTATCGCTAGACTGGGTACCGGACTACTTCCTGCAGAGCTTATTTTAGCTGAACATATACGGTTGGGATCTTCTCAGGTTATTTTGTCTCGTGATTTTAAAGTACTTTTGGAGGATGACAATCTAAGTGTTAATAACGCGTTTAAAGCAGAAATTGACAAGCTAAGGGGCTCTGAAAAGTTCTTGAAAAGGTCTTCAGCAGAATATTTAAATGAGCAACACGGTAAACTTGTTGAAATCGTAAACCAAGTCGTTCAAGTAAGATTAAATCCAAATTTGAATAATGGTTATGAGCGCTAAATATATTGTATTCAAGTTGAGTTATCAAAATTAATTCACGTATCATATTTACTCTGTACAAACACGCCGAAGACATGGATGTAATTATATTTGACATTTTTCTGTGGTACGCTAATGGTTTCGCTTGAAACGATTCACCCATCTTAAGGTATCAACTGATACGCGAGGAATTGAATGATGAAGATTGCCGTTGTTGGCACTGGGTATGTTGGACTTTCATTAGGTGTACTCCTAGCTCAACAAAATGAAGTCGTAGCACTCGATATTGATGAGAATCGAGTTCAGAATCTCAACCAACGTAGAATGCCATTAAAAGACCCCGAGCTTGAAGCGTTTTTTTACAAAAAGGCAATTAATTTCAATGCAACGATCGATCAAAAAACAGCCTACCAAAATGCAGATTTTATAATTGTTGCTACACCTACTGATTTTGATGAGGAGAGTGGCTATTTCGATACGTCATCTGTGGAGTCTGTTATAGAAAATGCACTATCTATAAATTCAAAAGCTACGATAGTTATAAAATCGACTATACCGATAGGATTTACTGAAGGGATTAGACGACAATATCCAGAAAATGAGATTATATTTTCGCCTGAGTTTTTGCGTGAGGGGCGCGCTCTTTACGATAATCTACACCCATCAAGAATCATTTTGGGGAGTGAATCAAAAAATGCGAGGATTTTTGCACGGCTTTTGGCGAATGCCGCTTTGAACGAAAATATAACTACCCAATTTACGCACCCAACGGAAGCAGAGGCAATTAAGCTATTCTCTAATGCATATCTGGCGGCAAGAGTGGCATTCTTTAATGAGCTCGATACATTTGCAGCGCTCAAAAACCTTGACGCCTCCCAAATAATAAATGGAATGTGCGCAGATGATCGGATTGGCAATTACTATAATAATCCAAGTTTTGGTTTTGGTGGATATTGCTTTCCAAAAGATACCAAGCAATTGCTTAGAAACTTTGATGATGTGCCACAGACAATGATGTCTGCGATTGTATCATCAAACATTACGCGAAAACAATTTATAGCCAATGACATTTTAAGATCTGGCTGTCAAACCGTAGGTGTATATAAGCTGGCAATGAAGAGCAAGTCAGATAATTTTCGTTTCTCTGCTGTGAAAGACATCATTGACATATTGAAAAATAATGGCTTGGAAATTTTGGTTTATGAGCCTGGTTTAACTAGTGGGAAAATGGAGGGCTGTACGATTGTTTCAACCCTAGAGCAACTCAAACAAGATGCTGACCTAATCATCGTAAATCGCGTGGAAAATGAAATATTAGACGTTTCTGAAAAAATTTATACTAGAGACGTATTTGGAAATAATTGATGGTCGTTTACGCGAAAACTAGTTTAAATTTTTGTAAAGGAACGTAATGTTAAAATTCGGTATTGTTGGCTGTGGACGTATTGCTAAAAGACACAGTGATTTGCTCGGTCAAAATCAAATCAAAGGGGCATCCCTTACTGCGGTATGTGACGTGCAACTATCAAAGGCGCGTGATCTAGGTAAAAAGTTTGACGTCCCATATTTTGCCGATGCGAAGGAGATGATGCTTGGATGCGACATTGATGTTGTAGTTATCCTGACAGAAAGCGGGTATCACGCACAGAATGTGGTAGATCTAGCACCATTTAAGAAACATATTATAGTTGAAAAGCCAATGGCGCTAACCTTAGATGATGCCGACAAGATGATTACTGCCTGCCGTGAAAACAAAATTTATCTTTTTGTCGTCAAACAAAATCGCTATAATGTACCTGTAGTTGCGCTGAAACAGGCTCTGGATGATGGTCGATTTGGAAAACTAACGATGGGAACGGTAAGAGTACGTTGGTGCCGTCCTCAGCATTATTATGACCAAGCGGACTGGCGTGGCACATGGGCTCTTGATGGCGGGGTTCTTGCAAACCAAGCAAGTCACCATGTTGATCTTTTGGAATATTTAATGGGTGATGTTGAGAGCGTTTACGCAAAATCAGAAACAATGCTCGTGGATATTGAGACTGAGGACACGGCTGTTGCCATTATAAAATTTAAAAGTGGCGCATTGGGAGTTATTGAAGCGACCACTGCTGTCAGGCCCAAGAATCTGGAAGGCTCCATTTCAGTTCTAGGGGAAAATGGTTCAGCAGAAATTGGCGGATTTGCCGTTAATGAAATGAAGGCATGGCAGTTTGTTGACGATCAGCCGATTGATCATGACATATTTAAAAGATATTCAGTTAACCCCCCGGATGTCTACGGCTTTGGGCATCAAATGTACTATGAAGAAGTTGTTGATACGATAAATAACTGCAAACCACCTGTTGTTGATGGTGTGGCGGGACGCAAAAGTTTGGAGTTGATACACGCCATATATGAATCAATCGAAACTGGTACTGAAATAAAATACCCTTTCAAACCCAGGCATTCACGCCTTGGAAAGGCTCAAGATGAATGACATCGAACTGAAAAATATTGATATGCGAGACGTGACATTTGGAAAAAATGTCACTGTCGTGCAACCCGCAAACCTTTATGGATGTGTGATCGACGACGGTGTTTTTATCGGACCGTTTGTGGAAATTCAAAAAAAAACAGCCATTGGGAAAAATACACGCATACAATCGCACGCATTTATCTGCGAACTCGTTCAGATTGGAGCGGATTGCTTTATCGGACATGGCGTAATGTTCGTAAATGATACATTCTCCACAGGGAAACCTGCCAGAGGCGAGGCGAAGCTTTGGAAGCCAGCTACAATTGATGACAATGTGTATATAGGAAGTAACGCAACGATCTTGCCGGTTTCGATTTGTTCAGATGTCGTAATAGGTGCCGGGGCCGTAGTGACAAAAAATATAACTAAACCTGGAAAATATGCAGGTAACCCGGCTCGTAAATTATCTTAAGGAAATTGTATGGACATTCCACTAAATGATCTTTCATTACATCATGCAAAAATTAAATCTGAGCTCAACGAGGCGATTGAGAATGTAATCGAAAAATGCCAGTTCATTCGCGGACCGGAGGTAGATCAGTTCGAAAAGAGTTTCTCAAAGCTAATTGGAACGAATTTCTGCGTATCATGCGGAAACGGTACAGATGCAATATACATCGCATTGAGAACACTTGGAGTCAAACCTGGAGATGAAGTTATTGTGCCAGCATGCTCCTGGATTGCTACATCGGAGACAGTTACACAATCTGGTGCAAAAGTCGTCTTTTGCGATGTGGGAGATGATTTTCTGATCGATCCATTAAAAATCGAAGAGAAAATTACAAGTCGGACAGTTGGAATAATACCAGTTCACCTTTACGGACAAATGGCCGATATGGCGAAAATTAACGAGATAAAAGAACGACATGGCCTATGGATAATTGAAGACTGCGCGCAAGCCCATCTGGCCACTTACAGCAAAAAAACTGCTGGAACATTCGGAGAATTCGCTACGTTCTCCTTCTATCCTGGAAAAAACCTTGGGGCAATGGGAGATGCCGGTGCTCTTGTCTGTGATGACCCGGAACTTGCGCTAGCTGCAGCAAAATTTGCAAGGCATGGCGGTATCGTGAAAGGTACGCATGAGATCGAAGGTATAAATAGTAGATTAGATGGTATTCAGGCGGCTATTCTCAATGTTAAAGTAAAATACATTAAACGGTGGACAGAGGAAAGACAGGAAATCGCATCACGTTACATTGAGGGGTTAAGCGAACTATCGCATATAACACTGCCTCATGTGCACCAAGGTAGAACTCCAGTTTGGCACCTTTTTGTAATCCGCAGTGATGAACGAGATCGGTTAGCTAAGCACCTTAAAAATAATGGTATTTCAACTACGATTAACTATCCCGTTTCACTTCCATTTTTGCCAGCGTATGATTATATGGACCACACCGAAGCAGATTTCCCTAAGGCTTTTGAGATCCAATCAAAGATCTTATCGCTTCCAATATTTCCCGAAATGACTGTTGAACAAGTTGATTTTGTGATCCAGACCATAAATGATTTTAGATGAGCTTGAATAACTCGAAATTTTGGTCGAATATATTCTACGTTTTCCAAGGTGCCGTAGTTGCACAGATTATCCCGATAGTAAGCTACATTTTCATAGCAAGATTGGTTGCCCCTGAATCTTTTGGCAAATTTTCTGTCTGGGTCGGCCTCGTGACAATTGGGGCAACCGTCGTTACTTTAAGATTGGAAAATATGTTAGTGGTAAAAACCGATGGAGCAGATCGAAATCGTGCGGTATGGCATATTTTCTATACAATAATTCTGCTTAGCTGTCTTGCAGCTACACTAATTGTAGGGTTGAATCAATTTTTCCCGCGGGTCATGAACTTACAGAGTTTGATAGCGCTGAGCATTCTTGTTCCTAGCATCTGCACTCTAGCCGGGAATACAGTCACTCAAGCAGCTGCCGCTGCAGATGGCCGGTACCCATCATTAAACAGGTACCGCCTTACACAATCTTCTTTCATTGCTGTTTGGCAACTTATTTTATTGTTATTTAATAAGAATGCTGAATCTATTATTGTTGGATACTTTTTAGGTCAAGCTTCTTCATTTCTTATTTCTGCGTACTTTTCACCGGCCAAGCAAATCTACCCACCTATTTTTAAGCAAACTTGGAATTTCTGGCGTGAGTTCCGCCGCTTCCCTATTTTTTCGTTACCGGCAGATACAATCAGCACAATTGGGTCGCACTTACCTGTCATATTAGTGAGTGCAAATTACGGCTATGATGTTTCAGGGCAACTCGCGTTGACGATGCGAGTACTGTGGGCACCGATAAATTTAGTCGCTAAAGCTTTGCAAGATGTATTCAAACGCCAAGCAGCGATTGATATGAAGCAATATGGAAATTGCATTCCTCTGTTTAAGAAGCTTTTTCTCGGTATGCTTCCGATTTCTCTAGTGTTTATCTTAGGTAATACTTTCTTAGCAGATTCTATTTTCCTTTATGCATTTGGTGAACAGTGGGGGCAATCTGCAGAATTCGCCAAAATGATGTCTTCACTTTTTGCTTTGAGCATTATCGCCAGTCCTCTGAGCTATATAGTTTACATAGTTGAGAGACAGCATCTAGATCTAATTTGGCAAATTGTTCTTTTACTGCTGGTTTTTGGCAGCCTTACATATCCAACTGATATAAATTGTGCGTTATTCAATTATAATCTATCTTATACGTTAATGTATGTTGTCTATATAGGTCTTTCCTACAAGATGTGCGCTGGAAACTAGAGCATTTTGAAGAATTCGATTTGGTTCATACCCGCTGCCTTAAAGTAAGTTTTTGCATTCTTGTTGCTTGAAACTGACCTTGCCCTGAACTTCCCTTTGACCTGAGACCCAACTTTCATCGTAAGCGTTGTTTTTATCCCACGTATTTTTCGTAATTCCATGGCAACAGTTCTTTGATATCTGCTTGTTTATGGCCATTTGCGATTGCCGTGAGGATATTGGACAGGTAGCCATGTGGCTCGATGTTGTTGAGTTTACATG
>JBGCEN010000498.1:0-7962 GCA_045106435.1 Rhodothermales bacterium | reverse complement strand
CGTTACAATTGGAGCTTTTTGAGCAAAACTAGAAGCGCTATGATCGTCCAAAATCGGCTAATTTCGCACTTTGAAATCCAAGCGAATCCTGGGAATTTACTCTAAAAGATCGATTCGGAATTTTTCTGAACACTCCTAGTTCTGAGTTCAAGGTTGGTTTATAGATTTGGGAGATTCGAATTCCCTAAACCCTAAACCCTAAACCCTAAACCCTAAACCCTAAACCCAACTTTGAACCCAGAACCTTGAACCCGGAACCGACCCCATCCGTGCGTGAAAAGTGGAAGATCTCATCGAATGTATCGCTTAATAACCGTGTCCGCTAGTACCGCCGGCTTATGTACCTTGCGTTGAAAGCGCCAGCCGTATCTTCCTGAGTCTCATAAAAAAGCATGCGCTTCTTGCTATTATGATGGTGTACTTAATTGCTCACCAGGACCCGACCAGGAAGCATGCAGCGAAATGCGTTAATTGCAGGAATTGTGCTGATATTGGCTGTTTTTAATGCCAGAGGGAACGCGTATGCGCAAAATACATCCACTTCACCGCTACCGTCCCAATCCGAGACAAACAGCCTTTCTGGCGGCGATCACTCGTCGCCTCAATTTCAGATCTGGCGAAATGGGGAGCTCATAGCAGCACCAAATCATGGCGATGCGGCGATGCTGGAGATCATTGTGGAATTTCATCAGCCGCCGCTTCTGGCACAGGCCAACAGCAATAACCGGGCTACCGCAAAATCATCTGCTCTCCAATCCATCCAATCGGAGCATAGTCGGTTTGAGGAAGACTTAAGGCGCCTTATTAATGAGTCTGGCGCCAGCGCATCAAAGGCCGCTGGCATATCTACAAAACAACATTTTACGCGGGCCTACAACGGAGTTGCCATGTCTGTGCCTCAGTGGATGGCTCGGCAAATTCAGTCGCTGGATTACGTAAAACGTGTCGTTAAAGATGGCGAAATGTTCGCATCAGCATTGGGACCAATCGCTGATCTTTCTTTAAGTACAGCTGCTCGACGTATTAATGCCGGCGTAACACTGGGGGGGACAGGGGAAGGAATTCGTATTGCAATCATTGATACCGGGATTGACTATACACATCCGGCTTTAGGCGGAGGTTTTGGTGAGGCTTTTAAGGTTACGCAAGGATACGATTTTGTTAATGATGATGCAGATCCGCTAGATGATAACGGGCACGGTACGCACGTCGCCGGCATCGCAGGGGGAGCAGACGTGGATTGGCAAGGCGTTGCGCCCGGAGCTGAATTATACGCCTACAAGGTATTGGACCAGGATGGAGCCGGCAGAGATACGTGGGTGTTGGCTGCCATTGAACGTGCATTAGATCCAGATCAAAATCCTGCAACAGATGATGCGGTGGATATTATTAATCTGAGTTTGGGCGGCAGTGCTGGAGGTGATTCACAAAATCCTGTTACACTCGCTGTTGAAAATGCGATAAAAGCCGGCGTGGTGTGTGTTGTTGCTGCAGGCAACGCCGGATACAAAGGAAAAGCCACAATCGCAGCACCAGGCAACGCGCTTACTGCGATCACGGTTGGTGCAATTACAGATGAAGGTCATGTGGCACCTTTTAGTGCGCAAGGGCCTACGGGTTCTGTGAAATCTACATCACTGCCTCGTTTTGGCGTGAAGCCAGATTTGTTTGCACCTGGTGTCGCGATTAACTCGACGTGGCTCGATGGTACGTTTAAGGAGATGGATGGCACTTCGATGGCAACTCCGCATATGGCCGGCATGGCAGCACGCATCCTGCAATCAAATGAAAATTGGTCGCCGGCGCAGGTAAAAGCCGCACTTGTACAACTTGCTGATGAAGAAGGCAAAATGCCCTGGCTTCAGGAAGATGGCCGCGTCAATGTGTTGCCTGCGAAAGAATTATCTGTTTTAATGACACCTTCGAGATTTGATTTTGGATTGGTAGATGTGAGTCATGATGTTTGGAGTCACTCAGATACGCTCACGCTGCATAATTTTGATGATGAAGCGAAAAGCTACGATCTTACCTCTTTTGGAGATTATCCGGGCAGTGTTGACCTTACATTTTCCAGTACATCGGTAACTATTCAGCCGGGAGAAAGCCAGTCTGTTTCGTTTACTATAACAGGTCCGTTTGCTTCACTTCCAAAGAAAGCGTTCCCCAACGCGTACATGGGTACCATTGAAGCAAGCGCTTCTGATGAGCGCTTATCTATTCCCTTTTCTTTTTTCAATCCGGGTCAGGCAAGGTTGTCGTTGAAAGAATCTGCAGATGTGCTTTTCCTTTTGGGTGGGGAAGAGGGGCATGAGTTTTCTTTTTTCGATACAGCAGGTGAGGTATATCTCTTTTTGCCTGACGACCGGTATGACGCCATCGTACAATTTGGTGGAGGCAGCCATATTGTTGTGAAAGAAGACATTTTTGGCGGAGGTGCGCTTGAGACATCCATCGCTAAATCGGATGCCGTACATAAGGTCTTGCTTGACCCGCTAGACATACATGAAAAGCCTTTGATGCATGTATCTGGCATGCATGCAATTACGCACAAAGCCTCCGGGTTTTCGATTGTAAAGCAAGGTGGCTTCTTGTCTATGGCGGCCACATTGCCGGCAGTCCAGCATTTTTCGGGTTTTGGTGAGGGGTATAAAGTAGAGATCAAAGCCACCGGTTTTTCTGAAGCCGGCGATTATTACGAGCTTCCTTTTGGTATTGATGACGGTATTACTGGTGATGTTCTTCTGGCCAACGCTCCTGAAGAGATGACGCAGGTCAACTATCACTATTCAGTGCCAGAAGCGCATGATAAGTTGTATTTTGTACCCTGGAGCTATAATACCATGGGGGCCAGCCGGCGCTCTGCTATTAGCGCAAAGCTGGATCTGAACGAAGGGTCTCCTTTTATCCTTTATCCGCCGTTCAATCAATCAGTTTATTTAATGGCGTCTCCATCAGCAGCATATAGCTGGCAAGGGCACTTCCATACGCTCCATACAGAAGACTTTTCGTTATACAATCTGGCGACACACGTGAGCGAGGTTACGCTCCTGGAAACAGACGAAATTCGCGTTATGGCTGATGGTTCATTGCAGATTGGCCATGATAACCCTGTAACCTATGATGCCGGCCAGCCACTGGATTTATATCCAGGAGAAGGGCTAATGAGATGGGCAGGCCAGATGGATAACTCATCTACAAAAATCAAATTCAAAGAGGCTTCAGGTGGGGGGTATTTCATCAATGAACAGGGCGATTTGGATCCACGTTCATTTTCCTTGAAGATATTTGCGGGTGAAGAGCAGATCTTGGCTGATTCACTATTCAATGTGCCGAATCTACCCGTGGCTAGATGGTTGGGTGAAAGTCAGGTGTCTGTTGAACCCGGTGCTTATAAAGTTATCCTTGAAGATACATTTGCATCACCCGGAGGTTGGTTCTCAAGAGCGGAAGCCGTTCTCGAGTTCAGAACAGACCTGGCGGATGCCAATCCACCCAAGATCTCCCAGGTATTCATCACCTCCGATGGGAAGCCGGCGCGCGTATTACATCCAGCGAGATCACACGCGATTGAAATGAATATTGAAGAGGTATGCAGCTGGTGTACCGAATCAACAGAAGTTGCCCATGTAAAGTTAGAGATACGTGCGGCACAAGACTCGCTGTGGAAGCCGCTTGAGCTAGTATCTACCGGCACCCAACTTCGTGCTGCATTGCCAGAGGGGCTGAAGGAGGCCTTTTATGCGATGAGAATAACAGCGAGCGATGCCAGTGATAACAAGCTCACGTATACGCTTGAGCCGGCCTTTGAACTGGGTGTTTCACAGGTGCCATTTTTGCAGGAGCCTGTTATGTCTCAGGAAGATGTTGGGTTGTCTCCAATCTTTACCTGGCAGTCGATTCAGGATGCAGAATTCTACCAAATTCAACTTGCTGCTGATGAGGCTTTTACCCAAATCCTGCATGAAAAGGAAGCGCCGGCTATGACCAAGGTGCTGCTGGCATCTCTTGAAGAAGGACAGCGCTATTATTGGCGTGTGCGGGCTAAAACCATGACTGGCTATATGCCCTGGTCGCAACCATCATGGTTTGATACAGTCTCGAATGTTACCATCAGCGGCGGAGAGACTATGCCTGATGCGTTCCAGTTAGATCCTGTGTTTCCGAACCCTGTGCGGCATGAAGCTTCTGTTGCGTTCAGTATACCTGAGGTTTCGACAATAAAACTCGAAGTATTTGATTTACTGGGCCGGCGGGTACAGGTACTCGATGAATCGATGCGGCCAGCAGGGCGGTATGTGCAGCGCTTCAATACAGCTGCTCTGGCTGAAGGTACCTACATTATCAGAATTCAGGCCGGCTCTTTTATTGGCACCCACACCTTCGTTAAAATGTAAGAAACTGTTGAGATTTAATCTCAACAGTTTCTAAATTAACCACAGAAAGCAGCATGTAGAAGTATTGTAGTCCCTCTTCTACATGCTGCATTTTCTGCAGCAACGTTACGCTATAGATTCTTTAGATGCTACAGGAGCGAAAGAACCATCTGTGGAGCCATATTAGAATTCTGAATCGCAGCAATGCCTGTCTGTTGCATGATCTGCAGTTTCACAATTTCAATTTGCTCCTTGGCAAAGTCTGCATCCTGAATTCGGCTACGAGCAGACTCTTGGTTGAGCATGCTGTTGTTCAGGCTTTCTTGTCTGAAAGTAAGCGCAGTTTGGTTGTTGCCAATGCCGGCCATTGTACTTGAGATAGAATTGATCGCTGAATCAATCAACGTCAAAGAAGCAGTTGCCGAAGCAGCTGAAGCCACGTCAATAGCAGCAGAGCCAACGCCAAGTACTCCTGTAGACATACCGCCTACGGTAACTGAGAATGTATCTCCGGTGCCTTCTCCTACCTGGAAGCTCAACGCTCCAGTAGAAAATACAGTCATTCCATTATATGTAGAAGCACTTACAATGGAGTTGATCTCTGTAGACAGAGAGTTGAGCGTAGAATTGATGATCGTACGATCTGAAGAAGCAAGCGTGTCATTAGCACCCTGCATTACTTTTTCTTTCATCGTCATCAAGATGTCCTGAATCGTTCCGAGGCTACCTTCAGCCACAGAAAGCATAGACTGAGCATCGGCGATATTTGCAAGCGCCTGAGCCTGTCCACGAACCCTTGATTCCAGCCTAGAAGCAATCGCGAATCCAGATGGATCATCGCTTGCGCTGTTTATTCGTGAACCCGTTGCGAGACGTAGTTGACGTGTGCCAATTTCACTGCTCGTTTTCTGAAATTCGTGCAGTGATTGCATGGATAAAATATTGGAGTTTATGCGGGATAAATCACCAAAAGCCATATTCCTTCCTCTATTGTTTTTTGTTGTATACAGTGGGTATATCGAGCCGCGGGTGGGCTCTGCTCTTTTTACACAATCGAACCAGGTTGACGAGGAGTCCCAGAGGCCAGAAAATACGTTTTTATCAACAGTCTAAATAATCAAACGACGCGTATTATTACAGGTCAGATTGAGGGAATAGTGTATTGATTACGTATGGTTTTACTGGCTGGGAATCGGGGGGTATAGTTGGTTCTCGTCAAGTCCGTGGGTGGACGGTTTCGAGTTATGTTGTTTATCCAATCCGGGGTCCAAGTTTGTGTGGGGATGGACCCGGGAAAGTTACTTGTTCCAAGCTGATTTGAGTTATCGTCAGCTCTCATTGTGGCTTAAGTATTGATCCCGAAAAAAATTAAGAAAGATACTTTTTGATCAAAAATGCCAGCCTGTATAGTCAAAAAGGCGCTTAATGTATTTCGAATGCTACTTGCCCACACGACAGAATTACAGGCAAAAGTATTTAGTCATGTCATGCGAAGCGCAATCGTCAAAGAAATACCTGAGTGTATCGTAACAAGCGGGTGCTTGTGCCGTTCGCTCCGCGTTCAACAGATCCGTTGGTGGCAGAGGTAGACTTTGTTGCAGACGTGGTGACGCATATGCAGGGATTGAATACGATAGTCGAAGGCATTGCAGCCGGCTACGTAAGCGGTGACCTTGGGGTGACGGCCTGGATGTGGGCTGGTTCTCCAAACGGTGGAGAGTTTGGCGTGGCAGGCACAACGATCGAGATTGCAGCAGCGATATGTAGAAGGAATGATAAACCCTTCTACATTCTGCTGTTCTACATTCTGCTGTTCTGCGGTTGATTACAATCTAGTGCCTTATTACGGAAGAACTCTTTGCAATACCAATACACAGTCGATTTGGTACGGGCTTTTGTTTGGTATGATAGTTGACTTATAATATTGAAGCGCGAATTAGTCCTTAGGCAATGAGAAGGTGTATTATTCAGGATTAATACCGACATCGCCGGGTTAATTTCTTACAGGTGCTCCCCCATCTTAAAAAAGCATTCGCTGGGGACCACATGAGACCAAATTTCTTTATTGTTGGCGCAGCAAAGTGTGGTACAACCTCTCTATATCACTATTTAAGGCAGCACCCAGAAGTATACATGCCTCATAGTGAGGCTCAGTATTGGAAGTATAAAGAACCCAATTACTTTTGCAGAGAGCTCATTGCGTGGAAAGGATTAAGGATTGATGACGAGCAAACATATCTTGAACTCTTTAAAGAAGCACCCGATGTAAAACGTGTAGGAGAAGCTTCTGCGTTGAATCTGTATTCCAAAAGAGCAGCACATGAGATTGCCTCTTTTTGCCCGGAAGCAAAGATCATCATCCTATTGAGGAAGCCGGCTGATATGATGCGTTCCTGGCATCACGACTGCGTACGCTGGGGGCATGAGACTGAAATGAATTTTGAAAAGGCGGTAGCGTTGGATCATAAGCGACGCGCCGGCGATGGTTGGCCAAAAGGGTCAGGATATCCTTCCTGTTTAGTATACAAAGACATAGCCACGTTCAGCCCACAGGTAAAGCGGTATTTTGATGTCTTTGGAAGAAGCAATGTTGGTGTGTGGCTACTCGAAGATCTTGCAGAACTACCCGGAAAGACATTTAGTGAAATTGCTCATTTTTTGGGAATAGATACTGTATTTCAACCATTATTTGAGATCCACAACCCAAAAAAGATCATTACAAACTCGGATCTATTTTCTCATCGTATCAAACGCTTTCTGCGCCATCACGTCTGCTGGAGCAGGAGCCTCAAACAATATATTCCTGCGTCACTTGGAGCGCTATACAATCAAGGTTTATCTAAGATTTCCAAGTCGATTCCAGTAAAACCCATTGATCCTGCTTTCATGGATGATCTCACAGAAGAGATGGAATTCGAGGTAGATGCCTTAAGTCAGCTAATAAACCGGGATCTCAGCCACTGGCAGCATGCGTCGGTTGCAAGTGCGGCTTAGGACATTGACTTAGCTCGACTTTATCCATTTTGCATACCCTTTTGAATAAACTTTTGCGCGGAGATATCCCGCCAAATGCGTGGCGTTGTGTGGGGGTCTTTTATCTCCGATCGCGCTTTCCATACCCAGGGCCACTTATTACAGCGACTCCTTTTAAGAAATCTGCCTCGAGACCCTGGCTAAACGCTTCGATAAAATGCCCCTCCGCACAACGCCTCGCATTTGATGGGATATCTCCGCGTACATTTTGTCGATTGATCTACATCTGCAGTGGATGCTGAGACCTGCTAAATATTGCTATATCTCTTTTTTATGTCGAATAGCCCATTTTTCTGGACTTCAAATGGATAAAGTCGAGCTAAGAAACTGTCAAAGCCTCTTTTTAGCGCCACCAAGGTCTTTTTCGATTATTTATACGTCTCGGTTTACCAAGCAGACCTGGATAAATTAAACAGCGAAGACTCAAAAGGGATGTCTAACATCGAGATAGCGCTTAAAAACCCTTCAACATTGGACATTCCTTGATCGGAGTTCGATATTCGAGACTTTGTCCAAAAGGACAAAGTCGAGCTTAAAGGTGTGCAGAAATCTATGG
>JBGCEN010000497.1:0-7174 GCA_045106435.1 Rhodothermales bacterium | reverse complement strand
CCTCCTCGAGAATCTCGCTGTCAGCGGCGCTGTTGGAACTGCCCAGCCAGTCGTAACGCAGACTGCCCTGCCAGTGCGGCAGAAAGCGGTAGCTGCCCTGAAGATAGAGGCCCTGCTGGCGCCCCCTGTAGACAGAACTCCCCTCGATGGCATCGTCATGAAAGAGGTCGATGCGGCCATCCTCACGGCGGTACAGATACTCCGTCTGCAGTTTGAAAAAACGCTCCTTGTAGTTGCCATCTGGCGCCCACTTGTAGACAAGATCGAGAAGATAGATGCTGCTGTCTCCGCTGAAGGCAGGCAGTTCTTCAGTGAACGCATCTCCTCCATGATCCGTATCCCCATCCTCGTCGTGATGACTCTCGTGCTGATCTCCGCCATGCCCATGACCACCAGTCCGTTCGCTGCTCTTGCCGTGCAGATAGGAGAAGCCGAGCTGCCAGCTGTGACTGGCGCCGATGTCACCGCCGATGTCGGCAAAGAGGCTCCAGGAACCGATCCCCCCGCCTCCATAATCGAAAGGAAACTCATCACCCGCATAAGCCTCCGCGCCGAGCCTCAGGTAAAGATCTGTCGGCGCAATCCAGGCCGCCTGCAAACCATTGTCCGTGTAGTGGCCGCCCAGCATGCCGCGGTAAACAAGGGGCGCATCGGTAAAATCCGATGCATGCGGATGGATGCTGTTCAGATAACCGACCTCCGAAAACATGCGTCCTCCCTTGAGGGGAACGCCGTGCCCGCGGCCGAGGCGCTGCAGCCACCGCTCCTCCAGGCCGACCTCCAGCCCACCGTCATGCTGATGCATGACGCCTGTAAATCGCCCCTCGAGGAATCCGCCGATTTCGGTGGAGATCGCAAGCTCGTTGTGACCCAATGAAAATCCCTCGTCATGCAATCCTGCCTCGCCACCGAGTTGGAAGCCAGGCAGCCGATACTCCTCGGGGTCTTGCGAATAACCTGAAATCACGCCGTCAACAATGAGACTAGCCCTAGGCTCGGCCTGCAGCGGAGCTGCGGCGAACAACGCGGGCAGCAGGTAGGCCCGCAGCAGCTTGTAACGAACAAACATTGTGTTTCCCTCGATTCAGTGAACAGTGATGCATCAACTTGCCGGGTAGGCAAGCACGGCAAGATCAATTCACAGAGGGAGGCGCGCGGATGGGGTATGTGTTTGCAGCTGCGAGAGGACGAGCAATGCCAGAAGATTCGACGGCTTTAGAGCCGCAAGTCGAGAGAACAGGTTCAGCGCTGTCGTCCAGCGGCGCATGATCGAGGCTAAGCACGCCATGGAAGACCTCACAGACCGGCCGGGTGTCGTGATAGGAATGCTCCACGGCATGAAGGGCCAGTGCATACTGCGAAAAGAGTAGTACGCCGAGGCATAGCGTACGCAGCAGAAGAGAGCTCAATGGAGAACCTGTTGCTATCATGCGGACAATGATAACAGAGAAGCACGATTTATCAACGCGCTCGAAGAGAAGCATCGCATCGGAGAGCAGCGACATGCCTGAACGGACATTCAACCACTGCTCTTTCTCGACTATCCAGTCTCGATCAGATCGACCTGGATCCAGGACCACATTCCCCATGGGCGAGCTGTAAAAGCAAGGCTGGTTTCCGACATGGTGGCGTCAGTAACACAATACAGTCCTTGCGGTTACCGTCGGAATCTCGGTCGGCAAATTGCTCATCAGGTAACACCACAATGGCGTTGGAAAGGGCGAGATGTACGTCTCGTCGATGGCACCACCGTCAGCATGTCCGATACCGTGGCAAATCAAGCTGCCTATCCACAGCAACGTGGAAAAAAAGCCGGTCTGGGGTTTCCGGCTTGATCTCGTCGAGGATGGTGTTCAGCAACGAGTGGGACACCTGTTCATACATGATCTATTCTCGTCAGTCGTGTCGGTTCGACACCAGCGCAGCTCGTTCTCTACTCCCCATCTCAAGCTGCCGACCACGGCAGAGATGCTGTGGACAAGGTCAGCGGCAGTAGCGGCTGTCAACAGGTAGGTTTTCCCCGGCCTCAATGATCTGCATACTATTTTTGCTGGTTGAATGGGTGCTCCCGCGCCAAACAAGGCTAGACCATCGATCGGGAAAATTCAAACAATGCTGCACGAAAACTAATGCCAGATTCCTATCGATTAGCGTCTGTTTTCTGACCGATTGGCCTGATTCTCATCTACCTGCTGGTTGTTGCACAGTTTCGCTCCTACCACGTGCCTCTTGTGATCATGGCGCCGATCTCCTTGATCATCACCGGCATTCTGCCGGGCATGCGCTGCTGGGCGCTCACTCTCCTGGTAATCCCAGTCGTTTACTACGCGCTACGTTCAGTTAAACGAGCAGGCAGTAATGGTGCTTGAGTGGATTAGATGAAAATATCCTTCGCTTGTTAAAGAGTTAAAAGATTATCTCTTTACAGAAAAGCCAATTGCCCATCAGTAAGCAATCCCTAACATGTCGAATGCACTCGGACAGCAATAAAGCACCACTTGTTCCTCGTTATGCTTATTGCTGCCGGTGATTTGCGACGATATCGGTGATCCGTGAATGACTGTTCTGGAGTATGAACAGCTGGTAAATCAATGAGCAAATAGGCTGTGCTAACTGAGTGAACCACTTCTGTCGAACTACTTTCAATGGCAAATATCTGAATTGCGTTATTCCCCTGCTGTTGATGCATTCGTCTAGAAAAGTTGTTCTTGATCCTTGTGATTTCTTGTCTATGCTTAAAGCCATGGCGAGTTGAAACACACTTTATCCCAGTATCACTGATTCCATGGTGAGGAGAGTATGATGAACGTTACGAACAAGGAGTCCGGAACAAATGTGCATGAAATTGCAGACGCAATCTTTCGAATAAACACGCCGATAGTGATCCAGGGCGCAGGCGGGTTTTCCTTCAATCAATACCTCATTGTGGATGATGAGCCTTTACTCTTCCACACCGGTCCACGAAAGATGTTCCCGCTGGTGCGTGAAGCTGTGGCGAGCCTTTTGCCGGTCGAGAGGGTTCGCTATATTGGGTTTTCCCATGTCGAAGCCGACGAATGCGGCTCCCTCAACGAATGGCTTGCCGCTGCTCCTGAGTCTGTGCCACTGTGCGGCACTGTTGCTGCCATGGTTTCGATCGGAGACCTTGCTGATCGGGAACCCCGAGCGCTTGCCGACGGAGAACTGCTTTCTCTGGGTAAGCACTCCGTACGTTGGATCGATACTCCGCATCTACCGCACGCCTGGGAATGCGGTTATCTGATAGAAGAACAAACCTCCACGTTGCTCTGCGGCGACCTGTTTACGCAGGGAGGCGCTGATCTTCCGCCCATGACGGAATCGGACATACTCGGGCCAAGCGAAGCTTTTCGCAAAGAGATGGATTACTTTTCACATACAAAAAACGCACGTGCGCTGCTGGAGAAACTCGCCTCGACAAACCCCACAACACTCGCATGCATGCATGGCAGCGCATGGAGTGGGAATGGTGCAGCACTGTTGCGTGCCCTTGCTGACGAGCTATCTGCATAATTTACTTGCTACAAGGTATAAGCATGTCGCTCAATCACCGATTAGATGGGTCGTTATAGATGACTGGCGAATGTCTGTGGAGCATGAACAGCCAGTCAATCAATGGGCAGAATCGCTGAATGAAGGAATGCAGCAATGTTAGTCAGTTTGCGTTGAAATCAAGACTTACCTGCCGACAGTCTCTTTGCCTTCGCCCCCGAATCGGGTGGCAAAATAGCCAATAATGAGACCGATTATGGCTCCCTCTGCAGTGAACCAGAAAGGAGACGACATCATGCTTTCTTTTCCAAGTAGCGAGAGCATCATCTGTTGCATCTTGTCGTAGGCAAAGAATGTCAGAACAAAATTCATCCAGGCACCAAGGAGAGGAGCGCGAAACCACCAAGGAAAGGGGAGTTTTAATACCGGATGCCAGGTAAATACTCCGAATACACCAATGATTGCCCCTACAGTTGTGTACCACAACAGAATACCCCAACGGATCATCCAGCCCGCCTCTGGTAAAAAGAAGGGTAGCAGTAGAAATCCAGCAAGCCCGAAAAGAAACCCGATGAGTTTACCAACCGCAATACGCGTCATCAGTGAAGGCTTGTTAAACACAGTAACCTCCCGGTTAGAAATGATAATAGCTTTTCAGCTTCTATTGAAAGTATAGGACAGTGTCATAAGGTCAGCTAGCCAGGATTCGACTAATTATTACATGATGATAATGACCGCTGTGGAGTTTAAGCAGACGGTCGGAGGGCGGGAAATCAGGCTTCGGCTGAATTGCCGCGACCGTCCGAAGTGTACTCTTTAATAGTCATTCAAATTTCCGAAGCGACAGAATGAATATCAGTCTAAGGAATGCTGCTTCACGTTTCATTAAGTCAGTGCGGACTCATACCACGCCTTGCTTCGGTTGACGATTTTGACGACCGAGAGCATCACAGGCACTTCCACGAGAACCCCGACCACCGTCGCCAGAGCTGCGCCCGAGTCGAAACCAAATAGACTGATCGCAGCAGCGACGGCCAACTCGAAGAAGTTGCTTGCACCGATTAGTGCAGATGGTGCTGCAACACAGTGCGCCTCTTTGACTTTGCGATTTAATAGATAAGCCAAGCCTGAATTGAAATAGACCTGAATCAGGATCGGTATTGCCAGCATGGCAATTATCAATGGTTGTTGAATAATCTGACCGCCTTGAAAGCCAAAGAGCAAAACAAGTGTCACCAGCAAGGCGATGAGCGAAACTGGATGGAATCGATCAAGAACACGCTGTAATTTTTCTTCACCACCTCTCTTCAACAAACTGCTCCTCCACCAATGCGCAAAGATGACAGGAATCACAATATAAAGAAAGACCGACAGGAAGAGTGTATCCCATGGAACGGTGATCGCTGACAACCCGAGCAACAAGCCGACGATCGGTGCAAAAGCAAAAATCATGATAGTGTCATTCAGTGCTACCTGCGTAAGCGTGAAGTTAGGTTCTCCATCAGAGAGGTTGCTCCAGACAAAAACCATGGCTGTACAAGGAGCAGCGGCCAGCAAGATAAGTCCTGCAATGTACGAATCGATCTGGTCTGCGGGGAGGTAGGGTGCAAACAAATAGCGGATGAAGAGCCAACCAAGGAGCGCCATGGAAAAGGGTTTGACAGCCCAGTTCACAAAGAGCGTGACACTAATACCTCGCCAGTGCTCTTTCACACGGTGCAGTGCCGCAAAGTCCACTTTGATCAACATCGGGATGATCATTAGCCAGATCAGCAGTGCGACTGGCAAATTGACCTGCGCGATCTCAAGTGTAGCGATCGTCTGGAAAAAGTCGGGCAGCAAATTTCCTAGTGTGATTCCCACAATAATGCAAACTGCTACCCATAGGGTCAGGTAGCGTTCGAAAAAACCGAGCTCAGCGCCAGTGGCTCTCTTTGCGGTGATTTCGCATTGTGTGCTCATCTCAAGTCATTCGAATGTGTGGAAATTTCCAGTAACCTCATTCAGATCAAGTTTACTGGTCTCATCGAGGTTTTGATATCTTGGTTCGATCAAGAGACTCAATTGTAAAATCGCAAAGCTTTCATTGCAATTTTCCAGTGCATGAAGGATGAGCCGAAATGACATCATCTGCACCTGGTTGATAAAAAAGCCGTGCTCCGTACAATGCAGGAAGTTCACCGTATCCTCGTGTCATCAAGATTATCTTCCTTCCGGTCAGCCTGCAGGCCTCGTTTAGCAGTGCCGCGATGAAGGTCCCATCGGGCTTCCGCATTGCACGCGTACTTCCCGGTACAAAGAGGTTTGCCAGCAGATCAACATGCCAGTTAGAATCTTCTATTTCATACCCACCACGCCCGCCCGTCGTGTACTCCCTGTATGCATTGAAAAATGGTGCCTGATAGGCCGCTGAGTACTCTATGCAGATTATTAAAGATCGAAGCTGCCAGACGGCTGTCGATTACGGATATTCAATCGGAGGACATCTCCACCTGTCCTAGCACATCGAAATCATCCAGGATGCAGTAAATCGCGGGAACAAGAAATATCGCGATCAAGGTGGCCGAAGTGAGGCCAAAGGCCAGGCTCGTCGCAAGCGGGATCAATATCTGCGCCTGCAGGCTGGTTTCCGAAAGCAGCGGTAAAAGCCCTGCTATGGTGGTTACCGACGTCAGCAGTATCGGACGAAAACGTGCACGCCCCGCCTGCTTTGCCGCAACCCGTACTGCTACTCCATGTGCCCTGGCATCCCGAATGAACACCACCAGCAGGATGGAATCATTCACCACCACGCCGAACAGCGAAGCCATGCCGATAATGCTCGGAAGCGTCAGATTCAATCCCATGAGCATGTGCCCGAACACGACTCCGATCAGTGCCGTTGGAATCACCGACATCACGGTAATCGGCGCCATGTATCCGCGGAACTGCAGTGCGAGCATCATATAAATCCCGACCATGCCAAGCAATACGTTGCGTACGATCGACTGTCCCGTCTTCGCTGATTCGTTGCTTTGCCCCTGGATATCCACGCGCAGCCCGGAATAGCGATTTTCCAGGTCCGGAAAAAGTTCACTGCCGGCGAGAGTGAGCAACTCCTGCGCATTTGCGATCTCTTTTTGCACGTCACCCCGGATATTGACGGAGCGTTCTCCGTCAATGCGGTTGATTCTTGCCCAGCCCCGGCTTTCCCGGACATCCGTGACCACATCGAGCGGTATCAATGCGTCGTTGCGCCCGATGATGTTCAACCGGTCCATATCGCCGCTGTTACTGCGGTTCTCCGCAGTCAGCCGAACATCGACCTCGTATGTCTCGGCGCCTAGCGGAAACTCGTCCACCTTAAGCCCCTGAAAGGACGCCCTGACCTGATTCGCAACAGACCGGGCGCTAAGCCCGAGCACCCCGGCACTCTCTTTCAGGCGGAATTGATATTCACGTTTACCCGGCCGCAAGTCATCGTTGAGATCGGTTACTCCCGCGAAGTTGCCCAGCCAGCTCTTGACCTCGTCTGCGGCGGACTTGAGATTGTCCAGATCACCGCCGATCAGGCGGATATCCAGCGCTCTTCCCCCGGGGCCGAGTGTTGGTTCTTCAAAGGTGGTGGATATGACATCCGCCATCGGTCCGGTCTTTTCGCGCCAGACCTGTCGGAACTCCTCAA
>JBGCEN010000496.1:0-5303 GCA_045106435.1 Rhodothermales bacterium | reverse complement strand
CGAGGTGCATTGTGCGCCCTTTTTGCCCATATCTGCGTTCCTTTTTGCGCCCGATGCGCTGCATCGAACTCAAAAAGCGCCTTGATTTGAACAAAAATTGCTGCAAATGCAATCTCGGCCATAGATCGTAGACAGGTTCTTACAACTTATACCAGAGCCTACCGCCAACGCACTGTATTCAACATTATCCGCCAGAGCGCTTAACAGTATAGCCTTCCTTTTCGAAAAACTTTACCAGTCGATCGCGGTGCTCTCCCTGTATCTCAATGGCACCGTCTTTTACCGTCCCGCCACTTCCACACAATTGTTTGCACTTCTTTGACAAATCTTTGAGATCATTCGGTGACAAAGGAAGCCCGGTAACAACCGTTACACCTTTTCCCTTCCGGCCTTTGGTCTGCCGGCCTATCCTGACAACCCCATCTCCTTTTTGTCTTTTTGCGTTGGACTTTTCCCGGCAAACACAGTCTGACTTGGACCGATTACAATCCGGGCACATCCGGCCCTGGCCAGTAGAATAAACGAGATTACTCACGTAATTGTAAAGATTTATTAGATGATATAGATATTACTGGCGGTATCAATACAGGTTGCCTTGCCCGGCAAACTCAACGAAACACATTGAGAACCCTCGTCACAACGCCTTCTGTAGCAACCTCTTCTTCCGACTGCTCTTCTTTGTTTTGATGTATTTTTGTAAGCAGCGCATCAAATCGCTGAATCGTCATTTCATCACCGATTGTGATTAACACAAGGTCGCCGGCTTTAGGGGTCAGGCTTTTATCTACGACCAACACCGCCCCCTTTTTCACAAAAGGCATATCTTCCCCTTCATACCTAAAAAGGAATACGGCCGGGTTCTTTAAATCACAAATTTCATCAAGAGAAAGGGGTACTTCCCACCAGTCTCTTGCGGGCGAAGGAAAACTCATATGGGGGATGAAGTACTTAGTGGTTAGTTTTTAGTGGTTAGTTTTTAGTCTCTGTTTTATTCTCTTAAACACTAAAAACTCGTTTCAGACGAGGATCGTGAATCACACAAGAAACAAACAGCATCAATACACATATGTTAAACATTATGTATTAAAACAAAGAATCGATGCCATCTGATTCACAGCTTATTGCGCTGGTTGATGTGAACAACTTCTATGTGTCAGCTGAACGCGTCTTTAATCCGAAGCTTCGGCGGTTGCCCGTTGTTGTACTCTCCAACAACGACGGCTGTGTAATATCTCGCTCTAACGAAGCAAAAGCGCTGGGTATCCCGATGGCAGCGCCGGCGTTTAAATGGTGGGATTTCATGCACTCAAGAAACGTGCAGGTCCTTTCTTCAAACTACGAGCTCTATGGAGATATGAGCGACAGAGTGTACCGCGTTTTAAAGCAATTCTCCCCCGACGTCGAGAAATACTCTATCGATGAAGCGTTTGTTCATCTGCCGGAATTTGTGAACCCAGCACTGATTCGAGATGCGATGTCGAAGCAACTGGGCCTCCCCGTATCTGTAGGCATCGGTCCGACAAAAACGTTGTCGAAAGCGGCGAACTATTGTTCTAAAATTGAGGCGCACAGGAATGGGGTATTCGCGCCGGCGCCCCATGAATGGGACCAGCTATTGGAAGAGATTCCTGTTAAACGTGTTTGGGGCATCGGTTATCGTTGGACCAAGAAGATGGAGCGGCTAAAGATCCACACAGCCAAAACCCTGCGAGACGCGGATGACCTGGCCATCAAGAAAAAGTTTAATGTAGTCGCACAACGCATTGTGCTCGAACTGAGAGGCATCAAGTGTATAGAGTTGGACGATATCTCACAAGATCGAAAAAATGCAGCCTGCACGCGCTCCTTCGGGACACCGCTAACAGACATCAAGGATATCCGCAAAGCAGTGGCCTTCTTCTGCGCAACGCTGGGTACCCGCATCAGGGCAGACAAGCAGCTCACATCCCAGCTTTCTGTTTTTCTCTCTACAGGCCGGTTTGGAAAAAGTGTACGGTATCAGCGTTCTCATTCCATGTTATTGCCCGAGCCATCAAACCACACGCCCATGCTGTCAAAATACGCTTTTGCCGCACTGGATGAGATATTCAAGCCTGGGCTTCGGTACAAACAAGCCGGCGTCTTTTTGTCTGGACTCATCGATGATTCGGGGCAACAGTTTGACTTATTTACCGATCGTAATCATGCAAAGGAATCATCGCTGATGGAAGCACTCGACTCCATCAACCACAGATACGGCCGGGGGAAAATCAAAATGGCCGCAGAAGGTACGGATCCGAAGTGGGTGATGAAGCAGGCCTGGCGCTCGGACAAATACACGACCCGCTGGGACGAGTTGAAGACGGTTTGTTGAGAAGTTAAAAGTTAAAATGCAAAAGCTAAAAGGGAGACCAACGTACCAGGGTGTGTTGACAATTAGCAGGGAAAAGAGCATTCGATGGCATTTTTGTTCAGATCAAGGCGCTTTTTGTGTTCGATGCAGCGCATCGGGCGCAAAAGGAACGCAGAAATGGGAAAAAAGGACGCGAAATGCATTTTGCAAGTTAATTGTCAACACGCCCTAAGCACAAGTATTTTATCATGGCATCCTGAGCAGTTAGACAAGTATTTCCGGGCATAAATTGACAGGAGGATGGGGGGACAGGAGGATTTTGTTAATTTTTCGTCCCGTCTTCCTTTCCACCCGTCAACAACGCATCCGGCAATAGGTATTTGCCGTTTTACTAAGCCTGTCTACACACCCGAGTCCCTCATTCCACACTCAAGTAAATGCACTTTCGCCAGTAATGGCTCTTCCCACAATCAGGCTGTTGATTTGCTTCGTCCCTTCATACGAGTAAAGCGCTTCAGCATCTCCCAAAAATCTTGCGACGTGTTTGGATATGAGGATGCCGTTTCCGCCCATCAACTCACGAGACATGCTTGTGACCTGTTTGCAGCTGACGGTACAGAAAACCTTTGCCAGCGAAGCTTGCTCGTCAGACATTCTGTTCTCGTCTTGCAAAGTACTGAGTCTCGAAACCATGGTTTGCATTGCAGTGATCTGGGAAAGCATCTGGGTAAGCAAGTCCTGGGTCATTTGAAACCCGGCGATTGGCCGGCCAAATTGCTCTCTTTCCATCACGTATTCAAGCGTGTGTTCATAAGCGCCGCGTGCGCATCCTACAGCCTGCCATGCAACACCTGCGCGCGTGAGTTTTAGTACGCGGGCCGTATCTCTAAAAGAATTCGCATTTTGGAGCCGGCGCGCCTCTGTGACCTGCACATCTTCAAGCGTAATGAGTGCATTTTGAACAATACGCAGCGCAATTTTGTCTTCAATTTTTTCAGTGGTGAGTCCTGGTGTTTCTCTATCGACAATAAAGCCTTTCACCTGATGGTCTTCTTCGTCCCGGGCCCAGATAATGATGTAATCAGAAAAAGTAGCATTGCCGATCCATTTCTTTTGCCCGTTTAATACCCAACCATCCCCCACTCGTTTACATGTTGTTTTCATGCCCATAGAAATTGCAGAACCAACATCAGGTTCGGTCAAACCAAAGGCACCGATTTTTTCAAGGCGCGCCATTGGGGGAAGAAATTCTTTCTTTTGTTCTTCTGAGCCACACAAGAATATTGAATTCATTGCAAGCCCTGAATGAACGCCGAAAAAGGTGCATACAGACACATCTGTTCTTGCAATCTCTGCCCCGATCATGCCATCCAGCAAACTTGACTTACCCAGTCCGCCATAAGCCTTGGGTAGCGTTATCCCACAGACATTGAGTTGTTTTAGCCCTTCAAGGATTTGAAACGGGAATTCTCCCTTGATCCAATATTCAGTTACAATCGGAGCAACCTCGCGCTGCATGAACGCACGGACTTCTTTAATTTTTTCTTGCTCCTCTTCACTTAGAAATGAAGCCGTATCATAGAAATCTGCATTGATAGGTGGTCTATTTGGATTCTTTCTCTTCTTTATTTTCCGAGCCTGGTGTATGAGAAGCATCAAGTCTTCGCCATTCATTCCTTTCAAATAGGAAAGGACACCAGGCAAATTTTTGATCATTGCAAAATCTTTTTTTCCTCGACTTTGAATGTCTTCAAAAGATTGCTTCAGCTTATCGCCGATCTCGTTCCACATGTTTTCCATAGATCCGCCTATTATTTAATCCAATCTGTTTGAAATGAAACGCTTGAAATAACTTTGCTCAATAAATGCCAGATGCTTCGCTCCGATCCCCACTTTTTTAATCTATTGACGGTACGCGCTTGTCGTTATTCAGTTTTCTCAGAGAGACTTCTTCCAGATGATCTTGAGTTCTAATATACTCACTCGGGTATCAATTCATCTGAAAACCGGGCAGCTCTTGCACCCACCTCTGTACCACGCTGTTCTGCAATGGCACCATAGAGTTCTGGCCGCCGGCCGCGCATCCAGCGCCGGCCTGAGCATAGCGGTAATAAATCCAGGTCTAGTTCAGCCACCACCATCTTATCTGTAGCAGCCCATGTTTCTGCTACAATCCGACCATAACAATCGATGATCATTGCATTACCCGTCCGCACTTCATTGTCATCAAGCCCTACCCCATTGCTAAACAGGATAAACATCCCATTGTCGTGCGCACGGGAAGGGAGCCATCTCATCAACCATCCTTTTCCTTTCGAACCGGCAAATTCGTTTTCAATTGCTTTCGGATCTTGATGACGATTTTCCCAGAGTACAGGATCGATAACGCCCATGGCGTGCGGACTCCGTGATGCCGTACCGCCTGTTTGATGTGGAGCCATCAAAACATCTACCCCTTTCAGCGCCATCATCCGGGCGTTCTCAATGATGTTGTTGTCATAGCAAATAAGCACGCCTACCCGCACACCCATCGGCGTATCAAATACGGTAAACTGATCGCCGCTACCCATGTGCTCGCTAATGAAGCAATGGAGCTTTCTATGTTTTTCCAACCGTCCATCTGGCATGGCAACAGCATACGTATTATAAAAAGTGCCATCTGCGGCGCATTCGATCAAGCCGGCGCCGATGGTCATATCAAACGCCTTTGCCCATTTTAGCAGGTGTTCACTGGACTCGCCATCGGGTACAGACTCCGCGAGTTGGTCAATCTGATCAGTATCCAGATTGCGCACATGCCAGTAGCCACTTATGCACATCTCGGGAAAGGCAATCAGCTTTACATCCTCCTTAGCTGCTTGCGCACAGAATGCGTGGACCTGCTTCAGATTGTACGTTTTATCTCCGGGTCGGTGCTGGAATTGAACTGTGGCAGCTGTCAAGTTAGATGGCGTTGGTGCCGGCGTATTAT
>JBGCEN010000495.1:0-10511 GCA_045106435.1 Rhodothermales bacterium | reverse complement strand
TGCATTTGCAGCAATTTTTGTTCAAATCAAGGCGCTTTTTGTGTTCGATGCAGCGCATCGGGCGCAAAAAGGAACGCAGATATGGGCAAAAAGGGCGCACAATGCACCTCGGAAATAGATCGTAGACAGGTTCTAAAAGGTGTCGCTGCAATAAGTGTCCCTGGGTACGGATAGCGCGATTGGCGATAAAAGGGTGCATTTATTTGATGGGCGGCTTTTTTGGTTATTTTTGGCCGCGCAAAAAGAACAAACACGCCAGGTATCCTTCAAAGGAGCGTTCGTGCTTTTTGCGCGCCCCAAAAGCACACAAAAGGGCGTCCGCCAAATAAATGCACCCTTTTATCCCCTTCGCACAAACCCGTACCCAGGAACGCTAGATACAGCTATGAAAAGAAACACACCGGCCTCAGTCCCTGGCTAAACGCTTCGATAAAAGGCCTCCACACAACGCCACGCATTTAGCGGGATATCCCCCGCGTAAAAGTTTTTCAAAATGGTATGCAAAATGGATAAAGTTCAGCCAAGAACCCGCATCGAGATTTATGCTAACGCAGGCCGGTTCGTCCACAAAAACCCGAAAGTTTGTCGTCTTTAGCTAAAATTGGGGTAAATTACTTGTTTCTTATCAAATCAAGCCGTTAAATTGCGACTGCTATCCCTCCATCAAGAACTTAGTTATGTCCGATTCGCACCAGGAATCCGTCACCGAATTATTAGGGGCGGTGCAGCGTGGTGAAGATGCTGCTGTAGACAAACTTTTTGGTAAAGTGTACGATGAGTTACACCGCATTGCCCAGGCCAAAAGAAGAAACTGGGCCGGCGGCGACTATACGATGAATACCACCGCCATCGTGCACGAGGCTTATATCAAGCTTGCCGGCCAAAAAGCACAAGACTGGACCAGCAGATCCCACTTTATGGGCGTTGCCGCCAAGGCCATGCGTCATATCATGATCAACTACGCCGAAAAACGACGTACAAAAAAACGAGGCGGTGATCTTCAAAAAATTTCCATTGAAGATCAAGACCAACCCCTCAATGCAGCCATCAATATGTCTGACGACCAGGCAGACAAACTACTGGCTATTGAAAACGCGTTAAAGAAGCTAGGCTTAACCAACGAACGACAGGTTCAGATTATAGAATGCAAGTTTTTCGGGGGCATGTCGAACGAAGAAACGGCGGTTTCGCTCGGCGTCTCCACATCAACGGTCAAACGAGACTGGTCGCTTGCTCAAGCCTGGCTATACAGGGAAGCCAAAGAAGATATTTAGCGGGATGCTGCGATCTATTGCAGTAATTACCTACCAGGCATTCGATGAACCACTTTTGTCATAAAAGCTGTGTATAGGTGTAAGGCAGAGATTCATTCGGTGCTCTGAGCAAAAAACGTTCTCTGGGCATGTGCTGTCTCTTGCCAAAACTAGATACCAGTTTTTCATGAAAGACATTGATTGGGATACCCTTGCTGAATTATTTCAGAAAGCACTTGAGCTTTCTGTTGTCGAGCGAGAGACCTTTCTGAATGATGTGTGCGCCGGCAACAAAGCCCTGCGCAATGAGCTGGAATCCCTGCTGGAAAATTTCGAAGAAGCACCCGACTTTTTTGGCAGCCTGGGAGACATTGTCCCCACCCTGCCGGCCGAAGAACAACCTAAAGACCCGCTGCAAGAAGACCCGCTGCAAGAAGACCCGCTACAGTTTGTTGGCAAGCAAATTAAAAACTACAAGGTCACAGAACTGCTGGGAGCCGGCGGAATGGGGATCGTTTACAAGGCCGAAGACCTGGAGTTGGACCGACCCGTAGCCCTCAAATTCCTGCCACCGCGTCTCAGTCATGACAAAAAAGCGAGAGAGCGCTTCATCGTAGAAGCCAAGGCCGCATCCAGACTCGATCAAGCAAATATTTGTACCGTCTACGAAGTGGGCAGAACAGATGAAGGCTGGATTTTCATCGCCATGGCCTACTACCAGGGCCGCACTTTAAAAGAGCTCATTGCAGAAAAGCGTATATCAGCAGATCGCGCACTGGACTATGCAACGCAGATCTGTCGCGGACTTTGCAAAGCACACGCAAACGATATAGTACACAGAGACATCAAGCCGGCCAACCTGATGGTCACGCAAGATGGTGTCGTTAAAATTCTGGATTTCGGGCTTGCCAAGATCGCAGATCAGCAACTCACACAAACAGGGCAAACGTTAGGCACTGCTTCCTACATGAGCCCTGAGCAAGCGAAAGGAGGAGCAACCGACCACAGAACAGACATCTGGTCGCTCGGTGCATTGATGTATGAGATGATGGCCGGCGAAAGACCTTTTAAAGGTAATAACGCGCAATCTACGATTTACAGCATCCTGAACGAGGAGCCAGTCGCAGTTAACGATATTGATACCAACATCTCTGAGAACATTGCTTCCATCGTATCAAAGTGTTTACAAAAAGCGCCAGCCAAACGTTATCAATCGGCCGATACTCTTTTAATCGACCTGTTATCACCCCTCCCTGCTATACAAGCAGAAAAACCCAGGTTTTCTCCAACTCATTTTATTTTCGGGGTGCTGGCCGCCATCTTTGTTCTCGGTTTTCTTGTTTGGATGCCCCAAATTAAGGGGACAAATAACTATCCAACTTCAGTAATTGAACGACGCGTTGCTCTTTTACCTTTTAGCGGTCTGCCTAATGGCAACGAAGAAACCCAGGCCCTGGCCACAGGATTTATGCGCCTTATAGAGGATCTCCTCTCTCGGTTGGATACTCCTGAGGGATCGATTTGGGTTGTCCCCATTGATAAAACCTCTGACCTGGGTGTGAATAGCGCAGCCATGGCCTCAGATTTACTGGGCGCTAACTTGGCACTTGAAGGAGATTTACGAAAACTGGATAATGTAATAGCACTTTCGCTGAAGCTTGTTGATACCCAAGAAGCAAAACTACTGGACACTGAGACCCAGTTATTAGATGCTGCCACTATCCAGAATAAGATTGGGAAAGAGTTTCACACGCAACTTATAGAAGCACTTACAAACTTGATGGGCATCGAGTTGACAGATCGGACTCTGCTCACCATTCAAAATGCCGTGCCCGATGACCCAGATGCTTATTCTTTTTATTTACAAGGTATTGGATATTTGGAGCGTCTAGACAAAGAAGGATATATCGATTATGCGATTCTACAATTTAAACAATCTATAAGCGCAGATTCCCTGTTTGCGCAGTCTCACGCCGGCCTTTGCGAAGCAACCTGGGAGAAATACCGTAGATCTAATGAACAGAATCTTGCAAATCAGGCCATTGACAGTTGCAACAAAGCTGCGGCTTTGTCTGCAAGTGAACCAGTAGTGCTCACACATATCGCCAGCGTATTATTCCGAACAGGGCAAGTTAATCTCGCAGAAAGTGCACTAAGAAAAGCTACTTTACTGAAGCCAGATCACGCGGAAGCATATCGCTGGCTAGGCAGAATATATGAGCGCAGGAGTATACCTGATAGTGTTGTTGCATTTTATTCTACAGCGATAGCGTTAAAACCCAATGCCTGGATTTATTATAACGAACTGGGGATATATCAGAATATTAATGGGGCTATTTCTGCAGCTGCTACACAATTCGAACGCGTGCAGCGCCTTACTCCCGACAATCATCTTGCAAGCAACGCCTTAGGTATCACCAAGCAGTTCCTGAACGAAGTGGAAGAAGCTGATCGGTTATTCCGAAAGGCCATTAATCAGAATGGCGAAGCGCTGGAACCACGCAGAAACCTGGGCCGGCTCCTCTTTCGCCAAAAGGACTACGCTGCTGCTGTTGTTGAATTAGAACTGGCTGCACAGTTGGGCGATTTTATTTCTCAAAACTACCTTGGTCATGCCCTTTACTGGTCTGGAAACGTGGACCGTGCAAATCAGGTCTGGAACGAGTTAATAACCCGCTTAAACACACGGATGGCCGTTGAACCCACCAATTTTATCGTACAAATGTTTCTCGCTGATGCCCTTATAGCAACAGGACAATTTGCAGCCGGGCAACAAGCAATCGAGGACCTGCTACTAATTTCGGGAGATCATATATACGTCAATTATTATCTCGGGCGAATGTACGAACGCCTGGGCGAAAGAGAAAAGGCACTCGGTTATTTAGCCCGCACACTCGAAATGCATTTTGATTTTTATTTGATAGACCATGACCCCTGGTTAAAGAACCTCCACTCAGATCCACGCTATGTCGAGCTGTCAGCTCGATACAAACCAGGCAATTAAACCCACAGACCACCAACACGATGAAAAACGCTAACAACAGCCTCACCTTTACCAACTTTGCAATACGTCTCAGGGATTTCCGTGCTGGACAAATGAACGTGGAAGTTGTCAACTCATCCGTGGGGCGCATGCGCAATCCCTGCATCGTTCCTTTTAAAGGAGATATAATCCCGTACCTGAAGAAGCTGGCAAATGCCAATCTAGAGGGTGATATGACTCAAGAAGAGCTTATTGAAATGGGAGAGATGTTGTCTGACATGGCTATGCCATTGGATATACGGCGCATGTTTATCCAGACCTGGTCTCTTGTGCAGGCCAATAGAATGGAGGCTAAAAGAAAGGGCACGGGTGAGGAATTTGGTATTCGGTTGCTGCTAGAACTTGATGATGATTTCTTGTCAGTACTGCCTTGGGAGTATATGTACATGCTTGAATATGAGCATATGAGGATCCTGGCCAAAGGCAAGGAAGAGATGGGTAATTTTGGTGTCAATAAGAGTAAAACCGGATTCCTGGGCTTACACTTGGAGGATTGTGATGACACCCCGCTGATTTCGATTGTCCGCCATGAGTCGTTTATTGGCCGGCCAAGCAAAAAGTGTCCGGTACTTAAAGACTTAAATGCACTGGTTGGGTTTGCTGAGCCAAGCGATTTCAGAAATATAGATACCGAGGTAGAGGCCCAAAGCATTGTAAACGTCACAGAGCAAGTAAACCAAGTGCGAAATCATATAAGCACTCAGTTCAATAACATGGCGCCGAAAAGCCTGCTCAATATAGAAGTAGTAGAAAATTTGACGCGCAGTCAGCTCGAAAAAGCATTAAAAAATAAGCAGATCCTTCATTTTGGAGGACATGCCAGTTTTATGCGCAAAGCACTGGTTGACAAGGAAGGACAAATTTCGGCAATAAAACATAAAGAGGTCGTAAGAAGAAGAATTGATGTCATCCAGGCAGCAAAAGAAGCAGAAGAAGGGAATGCTAAAGACACAATAAGCGATAAGGACAAAAGCATGGCCATGGCTGTTGCGATGGGCATAAGATACTATAACTATCGCCGGCAAAAAATAAAGAATCTCTTTAAAGGTAATGATCGTGATGTAGATTTTGATCGCGACGTTGACTTTGACCGAGACGTAGATTTTGATCGCGATGTAGACTTTGATCGCGACGTAGACTTTGATCGGGACGTTGACTTTGACCGAGATGTCGATTTTGATCGCGACGTCGATTTTGATCGAGGTGTCGGTTCTTCTCAAGGGCGTCGCCCAAGAGTCTCCGGCACAGAAATTTATGGCGTAGAACAGCGGAAACAAGGAATGATTGTCCTTGAAAAAGAGAGAAGAGAGCACTTATGGCAGCAGTTGTCTTTATCACAACTCAAAGAAGCTTACACTCAGGCTGAACTAAAATCTTCGAATAGCGCGTTAAAAGAATTTCTAACGTTTCTGGATACTTATAGCAAGAATGTCAATGAGTTCGATGCTGGTCGTGACGTTGACTTTGATCGCAATGTCGATGCTGAACGAGATGTAGACTTTGATCGGGACGTCGATTTTGACCGCAGTGTCGATGCTGAGCGAGATGTAGACTTCGATCGGGACGTCGATTTTGATCGCAATGTCGATGCTGAACGAGATGTAGACTTTGATCGAGATGTAGACTTCGACAGAGATGTAGACTTCGATCGGGACGTCGATTTTGATCGAGATGTAGACTTCGACAGAGATGTAGACTTTAGCCCAGTGTTAAGCTTTCTGAGTCCAACCGAAAATACAGCTTTCGACGATTTTGCCGAACTAAGCAATGGTAGGGGTATAGAGTCTACCTCAGCCTCGATGACTACTCCTCGAGATGAGGCTGCTGCAATTTGGGATGAAGCGAAACATCTACCCGATGATGTATGGCAGGCAATGCCACCGGGTTTGGCAGCCAGAGTAACTAAGTGGGAAGCAGGATCGCACGATGTTGTCTGGGCTGAGGAATTAGCCAGCATCATAAAAGATGCAGCAGAACCTACTACCCTTGGTCAGGAAGGCGAATACCAGGACGACAAAGGTGTATTGCTAGTGATATTGAACGGCTGTATGACAGCAAGACGTAACAATCGCAGGTTAACATCCTCCGGGGTAGCAACTACGTTGTTAAAAGCCGGCGTACCTGCAGTTATCGGGATGCAGCTTAGGATAAACGACGAAGCTGCTGTTTCATTTTCCAAGAGTTTCTACAAGGCTTTGGCAGCCGGCGCACCCTTAGAAGTAGCTGTAGCTAAAAGTCGTACAGAGATCGACATGCTGTCTCAGCGAAGTCAAGATTGGGGCGTTCCAGTGTTATACTTGAGATCGATCGAAGAGGCTATGAACATCGTCGTGAGCTCAGATGCTATTCAAGCTCACGCTGATAGCGGTCAGGTTGTTGAAGGTCTATCTAACAAAGAATTAGATATTTATGATGATATGAGCTCTCATCCGAGTTCATAACAACATATTGCCCACTGACCTTACTCACTGACCTTACGTGGTGCTCCATTTTCCCGTTGTGACATTGGAGCACTGCTTAAGTTATTCGCCTAATTAACTCAAGTTGCGTGATATAAAGCACGGCATTCAGTTTGAATAATAAGTGGTTAGGTTATGGTGATTAGTACATCTTTCCTTGTCTAACCACTAAAAACTAACCACTTGATACTCTGATTAAGGCTTTTATAGCATACCAATAGTCGGTGCAGTTTTCAGAATAAGTATAACATTTAATCCTTTGTCCAGAATCATCACATCCCACCAATATTACATCCAAAATCGGTACAACGCTCTTGAGATAAAGCGTCAAGGAATGATGGAAGAAGTAGTCAGAGACGCCAATGTCTCTTGTGAATCGGGGGGGATGTTCGCTGTTTGCAGAATTGTACTAAGTCAATCTTAAGGCGTGTGAACAATTAGCAAGGAAAAGAGCATATTATCGCTCGATTGATTCTACTGACGCCTGAGTATAAAGCTAGATGAAATGGCAGTCCATTGGCTATCTTTAGTTTTTTTGCGAGGCACGACAAAATTACGCTGCTTACTACCAAACAGAGACATTGCCAGCAGCTTACCAAGCTCTGAATCCGAGTCCCTGAAAACTGCCAAATCATCTACGCTCCGTACACCGGTTTGCGTTAAGGAGCTAAAGTCTGCTTCCTCCAGCGTTACAAATAAGATTGGATTATTTATGCCTTCCTCGTGCAGATAATTTTCAGGTAAAGCAAGCGGAAGCGGCCCACCATAACACTTCTCTCCTATATCAAAAGGAAAATTGGGCATAAGTTTTTCACTTGCCCCATCGGCTGGTGGGTATAGTTGTACAATAGAATAATCTACACCAATGTTGAAAAGATACACGTATACAGGTATATCAAGTTCGTTCACCATCGTTAGCTCGGCAAAATCTCCATCGTAGTAAACCGGCATACCGCTGGACTCTGGCTCAGCTGCCAAAAACTGCCCGCTGGCGTTTTCCTTTTTCAAAATTAGTTTAATGTTACTCTTCAAGAGTCTTGAAGTCTTGCTCTCCACAATCCCCAGCAATCGTTCAGCTTTGGCAATACGCGACAAGTTTTCGAGTATCGTTTCAACAGGATCCGGTTGCTCACTAATCGAAAGAGACTTCATCAATAGCTTCCCATCTCTTCCTACAACTGCCCAAGTAGGCACAGTAAGAGGTCCCAATTGGGGTACAGCATCCCCATCTCCGGCTGTTTCCCTCGGCTCAAGCAGGTAAACTCGTGCATTGGCAGCATCAACACCATCCTCAACACCATCCTCAACACCATCCTCAACAGAGAGCAAACTGCCGAAACCATGTTGCAACGTTTCTATAAAGCTCGTTGCAACGCTCTTTCGCTCTTCTGCTGTGACCAGTTCAATGCTGTAGGCGAGGCCATTCAAAGAGTGGATTTCTTCAACAGCTCGGCAACCCGCGGTGATCAAACCTGGCTCTATTTCCTCAATAATTTCTGCTTCCGACTCAACGGCGCGAACAGCTTTAATGCAAATTCGACCCAGTGGAGATACATCGTCTGCTATTTCTTTTGTCCCGACTGGATAAATAGCCAGAATGGACTCTGCCGTCATCCCCAATGCAGCACCTGCAGCAAGCGTGACCTGATTAGACCTGGCCGATCTGTTCGACACCCTGAAGTATGACATCGGTAATAGGTCTTTTGTCCCAAAAATTTCCCGATCCCTTGTCCCTTCCATCTGTGGATGTTGCGGTCGTTTCGCTTTTGTAAGAATATGCGGTGTAAACCGTTCGAAGACATCACGGTAAGTATCTCCGGGCTTTACATCTCTTAAAGCCTGAGAAAAGAAATATGTAAATAGACCGTGGCTCGTAGTCGTACCCGGTACACGGTACTCGCCGGCAGATTCATCTGCTCGGCAACTGGCAATTAACACATAGCGATCATCGGTGGGTAACCACCCTCCTTCTCCTTTGTTTGCGCGTTTCAACAGCGCTACTTTCTCCGCTGCAACCGGCGATGGGGGCAATTCTCCAACACTCCGTGTTTCTCCTTCAACCCAACGGTCTGATTCTCCAAAGTCGTCCCGAACGACTGTCCCCGATTTACAGCTATCAAATATCAGAGAAATATTTTTTGTCTTCTGGCAGAGATCAAGTAACCAGAGATAGATTTCATCGTCTGTTATGTCCCGATTCGGATAATTATTCAATCGATCAAATGCACGGCCAGAATCGTATGGAACGATCGTAGAGTCCAGCCCATCAGACTCATCCCCTTCTCTATCTGGCATTGTTGATCCGTGACCTGCATAGACAACAGTCACAATATCATTGCTCCCTTCCTCAACTGCCTGATTAAGGGTATTAAGCGCGTCAAGAATACCTGTCCGGGTTGCATCTTTTTCAAGCAAATAGGTAATGTTCTCTTCAGGGTAGCCAAACTTGTTTTTGAGCAGCGCACCCATCAGCTTCACATCGTTAACACACCCTGCCAAATCGCGATTTTTAATTACATTGCCAAATTTATCTTTCACAGATAAATTTGGATAAGTGTTTATACCAATAAGCAATGCGCGTTTGTTAACCAAAGATTTAGTAGTCATGATCGTGGTGGGGCAATTTTTTAGTGGTAGTGGCTTTAAATATCTTCACCGCGTGTCAGAGATTCGGCACTCGATATCACGGTTTTCTTCCATAGTTCAGGGTATTTCTCTTGCAACAACGTAATTCGCTGTTCACGACTTAAAAGTGGAGTTAATTTCACCTGGATTGTCTGCGTATCCAGCGCGGTTTTTTGCACCCCTGCCTGTAATACACTGATATTTACCCCCGTGCCTCCCGTTTTTTCAACAGTAACCTGAAGCTCAAGGGTAATTTCATCTATACTAAAAAGTGGTGGCGTTGAAGCATCCATCTCGTGGGTTAACAAGTCTTGTTTTACCTGTGCGATGAATTCTGTCAATCCCAGTGTATTCTCTTTTTTCATGTTGGTCCCAGTTCTCTCTTGCCGGCAGGGGGTTAGGGCGTGTGGGGATCTCTCGAAATACCATGAATCCGTTTCAAAGAAGTACTTGAGGGCTTCGCTGTGATTCGAGAGATTCTTCGACTTTGCTCAGAATGACGTAGATTTGCCCGTCAGAGGCTTAGTTAAAAGTGCATTTTTAACTATATTCCAATACAATAATACAATCTTTCTTAAATACACAGGGTTTCTTCTTCATAAGGCTCACTTATTGGCATACTTTTTACTGGATCATCCAAAGAAGGACTAAGCTGGACTTTATCCATTTGAAGTCCATGAAAACGGGCTATTTGACATCAAAAGGGGATACAGCAATATTTAGCAGGTCTCGTCATTCCCTGCTGATGTAGATAAATCGACAAAATGTGCGCGGGGATATCCCATCAAATGCGTGGCGTTGTGGGAGGGGCTTTTATCGAGGCGTTTAGCCAGGGCCTTGTGGCAGATATACTAAGAGGAGTCGCCAGGGCAATTGCATTTAAATAGTGCTGATTATAAACAATTAACAGGTCTCGCCTTAGACCTAGACAAATCAGCAAAGAAGTGCGCGGGGGTATCCCATCAAATGCGTGGCGTTGTGAGCTGGCCTTTTATCGAAGCGTTTAGCCAGGGTCTTGGGGCAGTAAAACAAAAAGATGACGTGACACAAACAGGCCCTGGGTATGGAATGCGCGATTGGGGATAAAAGCGTGCATTTTATTTGATGGGCGGCCTTTTTCGTTCTTTTTGG
>JBGCEN010000494.1:0-14348 GCA_045106435.1 Rhodothermales bacterium | reverse complement strand
TTGGCTAAATAAGGACGCAGATCATAAAAAAACTGTCTTATCGCTCGGCAAATACCCTGGAGCGGCCATCTTTTTTGAAGGCAAGAACTTTGTAGCGATCCGCGGGGCGGCCTTCAACTTCCATGCCCGGGCTACCAATAGGCATGCCTGGTACTGAGATGCCGGCGATCTCAGGTTTTTCCGTAAGCATTTTCTGTACGACATCTGCCGGGACATGGCCTTCAACTACATACCCATCCACAACAGCCGTATGGCAAGATCTCAAGTTCTGCGGTACACCAAATTGTTGTTTGATATTACTGAGATCATCAAGGTCGGTAGTTTTGACGGTGAAGCCGGCTTCTTCAAGATGAGTTACCCATTTTTTACAGCAGCCACAGGTAGGCGTTTTGTAAACCACAATGCTTGCCAGCTCCGTGCGTGGTTGACTATTGCTTGGTGTACATGCTGATAGCACAAACATACTGAGTACAGCAATACCACTTAATTTGATAAATTTGAACATGTCCATTTTGGTCAGAGGTGTTAATAAGTCATTTTATGCGCACTTTGCGACAACGTGTAGCATCAGTTGAAAAGTAAAAAACGCGAGAGGAGCGCTCAGCTCGATATATACTACCTGTTTTTATATGTATCGTTTCCATCGCTGTTTTTGATGGATGTGTAAGACGGACTGTTAAGTCCTGGCTGGCTATTAAATCCAGACTAGAAAAAATCCGCTGCTCATTTCACCCCGCTCTGAGGGCGGTTCACCACATCTATTCTACAAGCGGTACATATAGTCAATAATCCAAGTTAACAAATCCTTCAAAAAGCCGTAGTTATCTTTATTCCCTCTTGCGGCCGAGTATCTATGCATGCAGTTACCCCTGAAAATATTCCAATAAACACCACGGCATTTTCCGGCCCACAGGCTTGGATTGGATCTTGGCGTTGATTTGGAATGGAATGCCTTTAAGACGCTGTCTTTAAGACTATATTTTTGAAACAGCGTCTTTGACACAATGGGCAGGCATTCATTCATCGAAAACCTATCGCCCAACACTATGATGCCGAGATCGCAGCCTTTCAAAAACCACTGGCAAGGATTCGCTTTGCTGGTAAGTTTCTGGACCCTTGTTGCCTTTATTTTTGCTGCTGCCGGGTTTTATCATCGGTTAATGGAGGGTGAGGTATTACCGGCTTCTACGGTTGTCTGGTGGATGCTGGGCATGTACTTGTGGATTCCTGCAACCTTGATTGTTGTTTTGTTGGTGCGCTGGTTTCCTATTCGCCGGCGATCCTGGTATCGCACAGTGCCATTCCATGCCATTGCAGCAGTCTGGAATAGTTTGCTTATGGCGGCCATGCACACTGGACTCAGATTTGGTTGGAGTACGTATGTGCAGGGCGTAGATTTCAATTTCCTGGAAACACTCAATCGCGTATTCTCAGGTAGCCTGGGGGTTGATTGTTTGTTATATCTGACAATTCTTGCCGGCGTACATGCGTTCAGGTTTCACAATGAAAGCCATCAACGCATGTTAGAGGCCATGGATCTAAAGACCAAGTTGGCTGAGGTGCAGTTGCAGGCGCTTAAGATGCAGCTCCATCCGCATTTCCTCTTCAATGCTTTTCATACCGTCTCGATGCTGATTCGTCAGCGACGTGAAGAAGAGGCCATTAATATGGTGGCCGGATTAGGTACTCTTTTGCGGTATGTGCTGGATAACGCATTTGAGCAAAAAGTGGCGTTCAGGAAAGAACTGAAGCTGTTAAATCACTATCTGGATGTGGAAAGAATCCGCTTCAGAGACCGGTTAAAAGTGGATATGAATATCGCCCCCGAGGTGTACGCAGCTGCAGTGCCAAACCTTTTGCTTCAGCCGCTAGTGGAAAATTCCATTCGACACGGGATTGTGCCCGGATCGAATGAAGGCAAGATTGACATTGTCGCCAGGAGGGAGGGGAATCAGCTGAGAGTACGGATTCATGACAATGGTGTGGGGCTGCCGGCAGATTGGCAGTCAAAAAAACAAACCGGTATTGGATTGGCCAATACCAAGCTCAGGCTTGAACGCTTATATCCAGACAGTCATCATATTGATTTCTCGAATGCCCCGGAAGGAGGGTGTCTTATAAATATTGTGATCCCCTTTGAAAGACTAAACTATGACCGTGTTCATGAATCGGTTGCAGGAAAAGTGGCTGTTTTCGAAGGGAAAATGTTATCAGAGAAAAAATAAAATTCCACATGACCCAGTAACTTCACCCAGTTTAATCATGGCAGAAATCAGAACCCTCATTGTAGACGATGAGCCCGAAGCACGTTCAGGGCTGCGTTCTTTGCTAGAGCAAGACACTCAGATAACACTAATAGGAGAATGCAGCAATGGTACTGATGCTGTTGATGCGATAAGAATGGAGTTGCCTGATTTGGTATTGCTTGATGTTCAAATGCCTGGTTTAAACGGATTTGATGTGTTACAAGAGATAAAATCTGAGCACATGCCGCTGGTTATTTTTGTCACTGCGTATGATCAGTATTCGTTAAAGGCTTTTGAAGTGCATGCGGTAGATTATTTACTTAAGCCATTTACCAATGGGCGATTCCGTGAAGCTATTGATCAGGCTAAGCAACAGATTCGAAGCCAAAAGGACCTTTCGCATATTGCCCAGCGGATGAACTTGCTTCTCTCCAAGTTTGAGTCGAACCCGCCGCGCGTACCTGTGCTTGATGTGGATTATCTGCATCGTATCGCCGTGAAGGAAGGAGAGAAAATTACCTTCCTTGATGTAGACTCAATCGATTGGATAGAAGCGGCTGATAACTACATATGCCTGCATGTGGGCCGTAGGACTTATTTGCTGCGAAGTAAGCTGAGCGATATTGAAAAGCAGCTTAACCCCAAGCAGTTCTTGCGTGTCCATCGTTCGCGAATTGTCAACATTGAGCAAATCCAGGAAATGCAACCTCAAGGATCGGGAGATTGCATTCTGATATTAAAGGATGGCACGGAGATTACTTCGAGCCGAACCTACAGAGAGCAACGCCGGCGGTTATTAAATCCTTTGTAACATGCAGTAGCAATTAAAATCAATACGAGAAGTACAAGGGCGCGAGGTGTACGAAATACGCCTTTCTTCAATTAACTTGTACCCTTTGTCCTTAAGAGCTTTGTTGCACTGGTTCTGGTGGGTAGATGTTAATAATGACATCAATAGGAGCACATCTCTTGTTTTCTGGTTCAAAACTTGGTAGTCTGCATTCAACGAGTGTAAACCAAGAAGATTAAGAATATGGACGAGAAAATTTATAAGTATCCTGGCGTAGACGTAACCGTTACGTACGATCTCAAGCGTTGCATTCATGCAGCGGAGTGCGTGAAAGGATCACCTGCTGTTTTTGATCCTAATAAAAAGCCATGGATTGATCCTGACCAGGCCGATGCGGGGCAAGTCACTGAAGTAATTATGAAGTGCCCGACAGGGGCGCTGAAATTTGTCCCCCATGAAGGTGAGGCAGAAGCCGTTCCAGTCGATAATACTGTTTCGATAGACCCTGATGGTCCATTGTATGCACGAGGTAACATTCAAATCAAAACATCTGACGGGACAGTGGTTCTTGAGGATACCCGTGTAGCTTTGTGTAGATGCGGGGCGTCGCGTAATAAACCTATCTGCGATGGAAGTCATACGAAAGCCGGCTTTGTTGATCCTGGGAATATTGGTGAGCCGAAGATGAGAGAAGGAGAGCCGGGGGAGAATAATATGCTGACCATTGTTCTCGCGAATAATGGCCCGTTGCTTTTTGAGGGCGCGCTCAATATATCCAGTGCAACCAAGGAGCAATCTGTTGAAGGCGTAAAAGGCGCACTTTGCAGATGCGGAGCCTCCGCCAATAAGCCGTTCTGCGATGGCGCGCACAAAGCCATCGGGTTCGAGTCTTAAATACCTGATATACAAAGTTACGAATGACATCAAATTGAAAAGGGTCAAGAGCGAAGTGATTGCTCTTGACCCTTTTTACCTATAGCCTTCTCCTTGCGCATATCGAAAACTGTGTCTCAGCTTTATTTCAGCTGAAGTCTGACATACTCTCGCAGTGCTTGTTGTATAAAAGGGGTGTGGTAAAAGCCTCCTCCGAGATGCTGCATAAAGGCCTCTGCGTATTCGCTACCCATTCTGGGCCCCAGTTTTCTGTCGTGATCTTTAAGCATGTCTTCGACAAAGCTTTCTTTGCCAAACATCTGCCGCATGAGTTCAATTTGAGAATAATGCGCGCCAATCATTTTTCTTTTGATGCTGATTACCGAGCTTACATCGACATAAAAATGAGGGGTATACGGATTGCCCAGGTGGTCGGTCAGATTAAAAGGCGTTGTGTGGTATAACAAAGGTGTGGAGTCCAGTGGCTCCATGTCACTGGGTACGTTTTGCAGTGTTGAAAGCAAAGTCGCTGATTCAGCAATAGAGCTCGTGGCGCGGTGATCTGGATGGTAGTCGTTGGGCAGGTGTGTAAGGACGACATCTGCACGCTCCCGCCTGATGAGATCGGTGGTTTCCATACGCAGTTCAGGATTGTCGAATAGGTATCCATCTCTTTGATCCATGCAAATGTAGGCTGCATCGATCACGCCGGCTGCAGCGGCCCCTTCACCTTTTCTGGTCATCGCCGTCGTTTCTTCGTCCATATCAACGCCGCCCATACCTCCGGATGTCATCGTGACAATGACGATGCGATGACCCAATTCGCTGAGCAACGCAAGTGTGCCCCCGCAAAATATTTCAGCATCATCTGGGTGGGCCTGAATAACAATGATTGTTTTGGTGGCGGGCATAGGTTTAGCGTTATTACGGTGTTGTAGGCAATTGGCCCGTTAAAATACATGAGGGAGATTCGATATGCCATCCGGACGTAGCCTGTTTTTACTTAAAAAGACAACTGCGACGTTTTTAAAGCGGGATCAAGACGGATGGAGTCGGCTAAAACAATTAAAGCAGTTGTGAGTGATTGGTTTTTAGTGGTTAGTTTTTTAGGTGGTACTGTATTTAGACAAATCCAGGATGGAGTAAATGACATTACGGTCAAATTATCGTATGTCTGTGATCATTCAAAAAATAGAATATCATGCATGTTTACCGATGGGTGTTTTTGTTATTGCTGTTCACATTGACCGGCTGCGTGCCTAACGGGTCTGCCGATGAGAATGCAACGAGCGTTGCGCCTGTATCCATGACGGTTTCAGAGGAAGGGAGCTCTTTTCGTTTGGCCGATGAATTTGGTGATTATTGGTACCAGGGAGACGCTGAGCTGAGCAGTTATACCCTTTCTCAAGCGAGATATGGCGAATTGCATGCGGGTGAAGCGGTCATGATATTTGTGACCGAAGATTTTTCGAAAAGCCGGCATGTAAAACTGGACTATCCCGTGAAGTCGCCGGCGGATAAGGTTGGTGTGTTGAAATTGAACATGACCAAAACATTCAATACCGGACTCTATCCGTATTCAATGATGACCTCATCGTTTACGCCAATTCAGCGGTTAGCGCATCCTCATACGCTCAAAGTTGCGACCTCCTCTCAAGAGTGGTGTGGACACACGTTTACCCAGCTAAATCTGAGGAAAAACAAATATGCCCTGCAATTTAACTCGTACTTCGAATCCGAAGGTGATCAATCATTGACGCTGGATGATGTACTGCTTGAAGACGAACTGTGGTCTTTGATCCGACTTGATCCGGATGCATTGCCTACTGGAAAACTGAAAATGATTCCAGGCACGATGTACCAGCGATTGAGTCACAATGAATGGGGTGTGGTAAATGCAGAGGCATCTCTTGAGCCGGCAGACGAAGAGGGATTGATGCATTATACCGTCAAATACGAAGACTATAAACGAACGTTGACAATCAAGTTTAAGAAAGACTTCCCTTATGAAATTGAAGGATGGGAAGATACCTATCAGTCAGGCTGGGGGGCAGATGCGCCAATGCTGACAACACGCGCAGTAAAGAAGAAACGCATCATGCTCGATTATTGGACGCGTAACAGAAACCAGGATACGCCGCTGCGGCAAGAACTTGATTTAGATTAGTCACCGAGAATCGGTGACTCGTTTCGGGTTCAGGGTTCAATGTTCAGGGTTGTCACCTTAGGCGACAGGACTTTCAGACCCACAGGACTTTCAGACCCACCGACTTTCAGACCCACAGACTTTCAGACCCACCGACTCCTATTCAACAATCGCGTCAACCTCAATTTCGACCAGCATATCCGGGTCGATGAGCCGGCTTACTTCTACCATTGTTGAGGCGGGCAAGATTTCTCCAAACATCTCGCCGTGGGCTCTGCCTACTTCCTCCCACATCGAAATGTCGGTGATATACATCCGTGTGCGAACTACGTGCTCAATTTTTGCACCCGTAGCTCTTAAGGCAGATTCTATGTTTCGCAAGATTTGTTTTGTCTGGGTGTAAGGATCCCCTTTTCCAACAATATTTCCGATGGGGTCCGTAGCAGTGGTGCCGGCCACGGATACATGATTTCCTACCCGAACAGCCCGTGAATACCCGACAATAGGTTCCCAGGGAGAGCCGGTAGTAATTGTTTTGCGAAGCATCTTTTTAATACATTGTAGGCTTAATATTAGAAAGGCAATATACAACAACAAGTATATTGTATTTGTATCAATTTGTCAGTGCTTTTCTGGGTGTTTTGCGCCGTAATTGACTGGTTTGAAAAATGCAATTTTAATGCATTTAAGCAACTGCCTATAATTAATCCGATTCTTTTTGTATACTGAAACCTGATAGCATAATTGCTGTTCTAAAAATCCTGGCTTATCCAATTGATCACCATCTCTTGGGGGTTTGGTCCTGTGTGCGTTCTTTAAACCTGATATCTATGCAGCGTTTAAAGCAAAAAAACATGACGTACTAGGACGTATTTATCATGATGGTTGCACGCCCATATAAATACGTTCTTTTTCAAAACACCCCTTCTTTTTCATTCAGTCTGTTCAGGCAGATTGGTTTGCGCCAACCACCCTGTGTTTACGCATAGTAGCACAACTATTGGCCGGCCTTGTTACACATCCCAGCGGGATATCCGTTATGGGTGCGGGGATTGAAAAAGATCTTTTTACTCATGCATCTCTTTCTTTGCCATGAAGATGCCTCATGCCTTTCTCGTGGTCCTTGGAATCATCCTCGCGGGTTTGATTCTTCTAGTTGACCTGATTACATCCGCCGAATCTATTAACCCCGGCAAGTTTTCGTATGTCGTTGGTGGTGTTCCTTATGTGGCTGTTGTTTTGACCACTTTGTGGATGCCGGGCCGATCTTATACGATTGTCTTTGCCATTCTCTCGAGTTTTCTAACACTTTCTGTACTTTTTTTTGAAGCTGAAACCATAGCAGCCGCGCCGTGGCTTTCTCTGTCTTTCCAGCCGGAGTCTCTCAACGTTGGACTTGGTTCACCGGTGGTCAATAGGACGTTGGCAGTATTTGCTATATGGATCACCGCTATTCTTACTATTCAGCGCAAGTCTTCTGAAGAGAAAAGCGGACATCTGAGCGCTATTGTAGAATCATCTGATGATGCGATTATTGGTAAATCGCTTGATGGGATGATAACGAGCTGGAATGGTGGTGCGACACGGATTTATCAGTACGATGCAAAAGAAGCGATAAATCACCATATCAGTTTCTTGTGGCCGAAAGGATCAACAGGTGAAGCTGAAAAGGAAATCCTGCGCGGTATTCACGCCGGCCGGAAACTAGAGCCATTCGAAACATTACGCCGACGCAAGGATGGATCTCTGGTAAATGTGTCAATTACCTTCTCGCCGACAAAAGACGAAGCTGGCGTGATGGTTGGCCTCGCCGAAATTGGGCGGAATATCACCGATCGCAAAAAGTTTGAACAGGCCTTGATTGAGGCGAAGGAAAATGCAGAGCGTATGAGCCGGCTTAAATCGTCTTTTCTGACGAATATGAGCCATGAGATTCGCACGCCGCTTTCAGGGATTCTTGGCTTCGCTTCCATCCTTGCACAGGATGCAAACCCGGAGCAGTATGAGTTGGCTCAATTGATTGAGAAAAGCGGACGCCGGCTGCTGGATACCATTAATTCTGTGCTAGACCTCTCTATGCTTGAGTCGGATAGTTTTTCTTTAAACCCGAAGCCCGTAGATATGGCCACGGAAGTTAGAGAAAAGATTGCCTTGCTCCAGCCCTTGGCCGAGCGTAGCAAATTGTATCTCAAAGCTGTTGTGCCCGATAAAATGTGCGTAACCAAAATTGATACAGCTTGCCTTGATCGGATTTTGAATAACCTGATTGGCAATGCGTTGAAATTTACGAATGAAGGCGGCGTCACGGTGAATGTAGATGCAGATGCGAAAAATGTGACCGTGCAGGTTATCGATACGGGGATTGGGATCAGCAAAGAGTTTAGGAGCCGGCTTTTCCATGAGTTTGAACAGGAAAGCAGTGGGATGGCGCGCCTGTATGAAGGATCGGGACTTGGTTTATCCATTACCAAGCGGTTGGTCGATTTGATGGATGGAGAGATTCAAGTTCAGTCTGCTCAAGGGAAAGGCAGTCAGTTTATCGTGCGTTTTCCTGTGTCTCACGAGAAAGTGCCTGAGCCCAGCCGGCCCAAAAGAAGACGCGCTCCCAATAGAACGCCGCGCAGACACGCCAAAGCGCAAATTCTTGTTGTTGATGATGACCCGAAAATGCGTACCCTGCTGCGGTTGCTGCTAGAGTCACATTGCCGGCTGGATATGGCGGAAAGTGAAGATCGGGCCTTGGTTTTGGCAAAAAATCATAAGTATGATATGATCTTCCAGGATGTCAACCTTGGCCGCGGCCGCACTGGCATTGATGTGCTTCGGGAATTTCGGAAATTACCGCATTATGAGCATGTCCCAGTCGTTGCGTTAACGGCTTATGCACTGCCCAAAGACCGTGAGAAGTTGCTGGATGCCGGCTTTGATGAGTATCTGAGCAAACCTATTTCTGAAGAAGAGTTGCGGAACGTCATTAGCATGGTTTTAAAAGAAGAGCCTGTGAACGGTCAGGTGAAAAAATGAATCGCTGAAACGTGGGTAGCTGAAAAACGGGGTTGGTAAAAAATACTGCTTCTCTGCTTTCGCAGAGATGACGAATGCGGTCAGAAAAGGCTTCTCTGCTAACCTTCAAAGCAATTGTAACGGTTTCCTTGATGCCTATGTGGTTACTGTTGGGGTCTTTGCTGGCTTTCCCCTTGGGGGACGGTCACTTGGGGCGTATCTGTGAGAATGAGTCAACGCTTGACGCGCTGGTGGAATGTATTGTTGATTCAATGCCGGGAGAAGCTTCTGAAGGTTTTTTTATCCCGACTGGCGACACGCAAAACGATTGGACGCAAGTGGTTTCCGAGATGTTGGTTGGGGATTGTGAGGCCATAGTTCTGCCTGAAAGCCTCCTGGGTAATTATACGATAACCCTTTTTACAGATGCCGAAAATGATCTGCAATATTGCGTCTTGAAAGAAGTTGCAGATCTGAATGAAGACGGTGTGGTGGATAAGGGATGGGGTACGTTTATTGTCAATCGGACGCCTCGGCGAAATATAGACATTAGTGTGCCGCACCCGTTAAATGACAGCAATACAGGCCGACAAGGTATTGGTATCTTCAAAAATAGCGGTGCAAGGACATTTACGATGGCTGGTGCCCACAGAAGGGCAAATGGGGCGATGAGCAGTTGCCAGGAAGCATTTCACGTTGCAGATGCAGCACACAATGTCAATGTTTTCTTTCATCGGACGCTGGAAATATTGAGTGCGTTTTATAATGGGCGAGGCGAGAGGTTTAATTCGTTGCAGTTCCATGGTATGGGAACGAGTACGTGCGCTGGTGTCAATGTTTATTTGACCCATGGATCTCGAACACAAATACCTGTTGATGGAGCCCCGATTCACTCACTTCAAGCCAACTTGTCAGCCCGGCACCCATCATGGGTTGTTACTGTGCCGGGTGATACGCCTTCTTGTACGTTAGCCGGTACAACAAACGTGCAAGGCCGACTCCTTAACAATGTGCCGCCGGCCGATGTTTGTACAAGCAGTGCGATAGATGCTGATGTGACTGGTTCTTTTATCCACATTGAGCAGAAGTTCGATAACCGGGCGCAGGCTGATTGGTTTACGGCGATTAACGAGACTTTTCCAGAGATCCAATCGGTTGGAAATGAGCAAGCAGAACTTCCTTCAGGCAGATTGCAGGAGTGGTCTGTATACCCTAATCCAATAGGTCGATTCTCTACTATTGAAATACAGTTTGCTGAATCTGAAGACGTATCACTGGTTTTGTATGACGCCCTGGGTAGGCTGCTTCAGGAAGTGTATGCCGGATGGATGTATGCAGACCATGTCTATCAGATACAACTCCATCGTAATAAACTGCCAGCGGGGCAGTACACCTTGGTATTAAAAGGGCAAGACTTTCAGGAGAGCCAGTCGGTTTTCATCATCCGGTAACAAGTGCTCCCTGTAACATTTAGTGCAGCGTAAACGATTTAGTTATTGTTTATGCCCAATGTTAAAACCCAGCCCTATGAATTCTATTCCTGGTTTGTATACACAATCTCTTGCCCGCCGGCAGTTTCTAAAAGTATCAAGCCTGGGCTTACTGGGAATATTGGGTGGTTGTAAACCTGAAAATGAACAGGCCTTAAACCTGGATCAGATTATTGGAGATCTTTGGGCACAGGACCCCAAATCTGGTTTGTCTGCAGCGCTGATAAAAGGCGATCAGCTTATCTGGTCAAAAGGGTTTGGGATGGCTGATATAGCCAGCAACAAACCAATGGCAGCAGAAACCATTCAGAATATTGGTTCGATCTCCAAGACAGTGACAGCTACGGCGATCATGCAGCTCTGGGAGCAGGAGGCTTTTGCACTGGACGATGATGTGAATAATTACCTTCCGTTTAGTGTCAGGAATCCTCGCTTTCCAGATGTACCTATTACGTTTCGACAACTACTTAGTCATCGTTCTTCGATAACAGATGGTCCGGTATATGATGAATCTTATGCGTGTGGAGATCCGGCAGTATCTCTTGATGACTGGATAATGGGCTATTTTTCTCCCGGAGGCGACTATTATGATGCAGAACAGAATTTTCATGTGTGGGAGCCAGGAACGATAGATCCTCCTGAGTCACCACGTGCCTATAGCAATGTAGCGTTTGGTTTGCTTGGCGTTCTGGTCGAGAAAATTTCTGGCACATTGTTTAATGAATACTGTGCTACGCACATCTTTGAACCGTTAGGAATGTCGAACACCGGTTGGCATCTGAGCGAGATAGATGAATCCCTGCATGCAAAGTTGTATTCATCGGTCTCCAAAAACGAGGGAGGCGCCGATGACGAGATGGAAGAATTGTATTTGCCTCTTGACGGAGTCTCTGGTAGCGAGCTTTCCTCTGGCGATTTGTACCCACATTGTCTGTACAGTTTTTATAATTATCCGGATGGATTGGTGCGGACCAGCGTAAACGATCTTTCTCGTTTTCTTCGTGCCTATATGAATGGGGGTGTCTTTGAGGGAAAGCGATTGTTAAAGGCGGAAACCATTGACTTGATGTTGTCTCACCAGCACTACAAACGTGGATTGTGCTGGGATACTTATGGAGAGGAAGAGCAATTGTGGGGGCACGGTGGGGGAGATCCCGGGATTGCCACGTTTATGGCCTACGATCCGATGGAAAACGTTGGGGTTATTCTGTTTTATAATTTTGGTGATTTCGGTGAAAAAACGGGCGATATTGTTGACCGTCTTTTGGAGGCGGGCATGAAATCGGTGTAGATCTCGATGGAGTAAAAGCTTGGGCTAATTTAAGGATGTGCTCAAATCCTTTAGCTATAGAGCCGGTGCGTTACGACTGCTTTGATGTACCGCAAGCTTCATTTCTCCTCTCCAATGAGCATACCCGATTCTGTAAAAGAAATACAAGGCCGTGTTGTCTTAAATGCAGCTCGACTTAATGCACTGCGTGCAACAGCGTTGCTGGATGCGTCACCAGACGAACAGTTTGACCGACTGACGAAGATAACCAGTATGTTGTTGAAGGTTAATCGTGTATTCGTAACACTGATAGACGCAGATCGGCATTTCTTTTTGAGCATGCATGGCGTTCCCAATGTGCAGCCGGCAGATCGTTATGCCGATCCCGTGTGTTCATTCTGTCAGCAGGTTGTTGTGTCTGATAAACTGCTTGTAATCAGTGATGTGAACTCCGATGAACTGACTTGTCAGCAGGATTCTCAGAATGCGTTTGGTATTGTTGCATACATGGGTACTCCGTTGAAGACGCCTGATCATGAGCGCATCGGCGCGTTGTGTGTCATTAGTAACGAGCCAAGGGTTTGGAATGGAGATGAGAAACAGATCCTTGTTGAGATGGGTGAGTTGGTGATGAAAGAAATTGCCTTGCGCTATCATTTTAATGAGCATGTAAGGGCTGAGCGAGATATTGAAAAGCACATCGATAAACTGGAAAAAACCAATCTTGAACTTGCTCAGAAAAATATAGATTTAGAAAAAGCAAATGCAGCAAAGGGGGATTTTCTTGCGACGATAAGTCACGAAATTCGAACACCAATGAATGGTGTAATCGGGTTTACCAGTTTGTTGATGGAGACAAAACTCGACTATCTGCAACACGAATATGCCAATACAATTCGGGCTAGTGGAGAAGCTTTATTGGATATAATAAATGACGTACTGGATTTCTCAGCAATAGAGTCGGGAAATGTAGTTCTCGACAAGCATCCTTTTTCTATCTATCAGTGTGTTGCAGAAGCATTAGATGTCATTGCGTTGAGAGCATCGCAAAAAGGACTGGAGCTTGGGTACATTGTCGATACTTCTATCCCGGAAATGCTTATTGGTGATTCTGGTCGTATTCGGCAGATCCTCGTTAATTTAATGGGGAACGCCGTCAAATTTACAGATAGTGGAGAGATTACAACAGAGGTTTTTCTTGATGCAAGAGATCCAGAAGTTAACGGATCAGCCACATTGCATATAATCGTAAAAGATACAGGTATTGGTATCGCACAAGAGAAGCTGGAAGAAATATTTCAGTCGTTTTCTCAAGTAGATTCATCAACAAGCCGGCAGTACGGAGGTACGGGGCTTGGCTTGAGCATTAGCAAGGCTTTATGTACGCTCATGAAGGGCGAAATATGGGCTGAAAGCGAAGAAGGCGTCGGTTCAACATTTCATTTGAGCATCAAGCTGGAATTGAGCAAAGATCATGTTGAGCGTACAGTTCGAGTACCCACCTTTTTGAAAAACCGGAAGCTCCTTGTATCACGCGTATCTGAAATCAATCAGAAATTACTCCGGCAATTGTGTACATCTGCCAGCATAGCATGTGATTTTGTAGATACCAACTGGGTTATAGACTCGAAGGAGTTATCTGGATATGATGCGTTTCTGTTTGATCCGGATATGTCGGATATGTCACTTGTGCTGCTGAAGAAAACGATGCAGGCCTGGCGTGGCAAAGTACCTGTCATCATCATTCAGAAACTTGGATTACATCAACATCAGGTTGGAGAAGAGATTGCTGCAATTCTGAATAAGCCCATCAAGAAAAACATTTTCTATGGCGTACTGGAAGACTGCATTCGCAACAATCCCAATCGGGTAGCGGTGCCAGCAAATGTGCATCGTAGTGGAAATGATGCGTCTCACGATGTACGCATTCTGGTGGCAGAAGATAATCCGATAAATCAGAAGCTGATTTTGCGATTTCTAGATGTGCTTGGGTTTAAGGGAGTACTTGTATCGACGGGAAAGGCTGTGCTGGAAGCATTGAATCAACAAAAATTCGATGTTGTGCTCATGGATATACATATGCCGGAAATGGATGGCGTTGAAGCTACTGAAGCGATACGGTCTTTGTCTGACTCAAACAAGGGCATCTATATTTTGGGAATTACTGCCGGCATTAAAAATGAAACGCGAGAGCGAAGCATGGTTGCCGGCATGAACGACTTTCTGAGTAAACCGATCTCGATTGAAGATTTGAATGCTGCTTTGCATAAAGCAATCGCGAGCTTATAAAAAAGCAGCGCTTGTGTTAATTAATCCACGTTTTAGGGTATTTACTTTGAGTACTTAGCTGGACTTTATCCATTTGAAGCCCGCAAAAGAGGCTTAATCTGCATAGATAGAAAGGTGTGGTAATATTTAGAGGTCTCGGTATCTATGCCAGAGCTGGATAAATCGACAATAATGTGTGTGGGATATCCCATCAAATGCGTGGCGTTGTGCGTGGGGCTTTTATCGAAGCGTTTAGCCAGGG
>JBGCEN010000493.1:0-4106 GCA_045106435.1 Rhodothermales bacterium | reverse complement strand
AAAAACAATTGCAAATTCTACATTTCACATTTTCAATCTTACTTGCATCGGTAACAGGGTGCTTAAAAAAGCCGGCGATACAGAAGCTCTAATACAGCAGCAGCATATTTCCTAAATGTTAAGAAATCAACATTTAACAATAAAAGACAAGGTTTGGCCCTGTATTTGATTAACGAATAAAGTCAAATCGCTTATCTCAAGTACTCCTCTCTCTAGGGAATGACCGTTCAAGAGTTCAATATATTTCAGTCCACATCAGAAGCGCCGCAGGCACTTCCTGAACTTGACGACGTTGCTCTTGTCGAAGTTGGCACTGATGGAGGAATAACAAAGCTTAACTCGTTTGGAAAAACGATCTGGGGATGGAAAAAAGGCGGTAAAATTCCTCATTCTCTGTTATCTTCCCTCCGGCTTGGTAAACCTTTATCATTTCCCATAAGTGTTAAAGGACGGACGGTGCTCGGCACTGGCGTCCAACGCCATCATGGTTGGCTGATTGTAGGATATCACGAGAAGAACGTGGCTTCAGGTAAAGGAGAGTCTAGCTATAGGACTCTTATTGAGAAAATACCCTCAATAAATCATTCGTTTCTGGATCAAGCACCCCAGGGCATTCTATTTTTAGATCGTATCGGAAATGTGATTTTTGCGAATCAGCAATTTCGCGATTGCCTTCATATAGAAAGCCAAAAGGAGGTTTCCGAGAATGTATTCCAACTTTTTGGTTTTGATGAGTTGTTGACTTCTCAAATCCGTGATTTACTTGCCAGTGGCATTGCGGTCCCTCAGGAAATTATCCGCGCAAACAAGTTTTTGCCCCATGACCTCCGAGTAAATGGATCACCCGTACACGATGCAAGGAATGCGATCCTTGGCGCCGTGCTGACTTTTGAAATCCTCAACGCTGAAGAAGACCAAGCTGACCCAACTACACAGAATGTAGAAAGTCATCACCTGGCCCAGCTTAAAAATGTGTTCATCGCCATGATGAGCCATGAGATCAGAACACCGTTGGGTGTAATGAACGGGTACGCTGAGATATTAAGTCAGGAACTGCAGGAATACGAAGCCACAACGGGCAATGTGCTTCCAGCCCAGATAAAAGAATTTGTAGGTGCCATTCACGAAAACGCACAGCGATTGCTGGGTACGGTGAATGAAATGTTTGATCTATCGAACATGCGCCAATTGAGGTTGTCGCAGATTGCCCTGGATGACATTCTAGCACCAGTTGCAGAGAAAGCACGCAGCATTCTTGATGACAAGAACGTCACCTTTAATGTCACGCTCTCGGCAAAGAACCCCATGGTAATGGGAGATCCCAAGCGCTTGAAACAGGTGTTCAAAAACCTGCTATCCAATGCGGTGAAATTCACGCAGGAAGGCTCCGTTTCGCTTGAGACCAGTATCGATGGAGAATTTGTCGTCATCGAAGTAACCGATACGGGCGTGGGCATGTCCCAAGAACACCTCGACCACCTCTTCACGCCTTTCGTCCAGGAAGATACCCGCATCAACCGCGACTTCGCAGGCACCGGCCTGGGCCTCGCCCTCGCCAAACTCCTCGTAGATTTGATGCACGGCCGCATAGAAGCCGAAAGCAAGAAAGGACACGGCTCTACCTTCCGCGTCTACCTGCCGGCTGCGTAGCAGGACAGCTGCAATATGCAATAAACTGCATTGGATTAACGCCTTTCCATTCAGCAACTTCAGCATACCCAATGTCAGCGAAGCCCCAACTCGAATCGTCAATAATAATTAACGTCAGTTCGAGACAAGAACTATCGGGAAATAGGCTCAGCATACTCTTTTTGTCACCCTGAGCATGTCGAAGGGTCCACGCAATTTTTGAATCAATTAAATGCCCTAATGAATTCTATGGATCCCTCGACTTCGCTCAGGATGACGTTGGAAATGGCCTCTTTCAATGTCATTAATACACTTCTTATCTCAAACTCCTCCCCCCTATAAAGCGCCGATTTTCACATTTCTGAATTCTATGTCCATTTCCCGGTTGGCATGGAGCTGCAGACCGATGGGTCCTTTTTCAATGGCGCTTTCGGAGTTGTACGTCATCACTTTTTTACTATTCAGCCAAACTGAATAATTCTGTCCGATAGCGACGATTGTCAGCTTATTCCAGCCGGCCAACTGAAGTATTGTACCCACACCCTCTGCTTCGACCGGGTATCCTTTTCCAGCGATGTAGGGCGAAGCGGTCATGTCGCGTTTCATCGACCCCGAATTACCAATCTGAATCTGCTCTTTGTCGTATCGCAAGAACACGCCGGAATCCACGACTCCTTGCCCCATTTTAAATTCGAGATCTACAATAAAATCATCATAGATGATCTCCGTCCATAAAATAGAACCCTTTTGTTCGGGACCATTTTGTACAGACAAAATCCCATCGCCGGCTTTCCACCAGATGTTATTCTCCGGCAACACCCAGCCACTGAAGTCATGCCCGTTAAAAGCAGACGGAATTGCGTGCTGCGCAATGGCATCGGAAGGAGTAACGGCAAGACTGAGCAGTGCGATCAATACAAAAGAACAAACAGATGCTTTCATGGCTTTCGAATCACTTGGTGGACGGAATTAACGCTTTAATTAGACGCCGGCACGATATCCTGAACGCCCGCCAGATCAAGCACAAACGAATAGGCAAATGCTGTTTCACGATATCGCTTATACCGTCCGGATGCTCCGCCATGGCCGGCATCCATATTGGTTTTCATCACAAGGCGATTCTGATCTGTTTTCAACGCACGGAGCTTGGACACCCATTTTGCCGGCTCCCAATACTGCACCTGAGAATCATGTAATCCTGTCGTGACCAGCATATTCGGATAATCCTTTGCTTCCACATTGTCGTAAGGCGAATAAGAAAGCATGTAGTCATAATAGGTTTTATCGTTGGGGTTACCCCACTCATCATACTCGCTTGTGGTAAGCGGAATCGTATCATCAAGCATGGTGGTTACAACGTCAACCCAAGGGACATTTGCAATAACGCCTTGCCATAAATCAGGCCGCATATTCACCACTGCACCCATCAGCAATCCGCCGGCGCTGCCTCCTTGAGCAAATAGCCTGTTGGGATCCGCATACTTTTCGGCAATCAGGTATTCGGCACTGTCGATAAAATCGGTAAAGGTGTTTTTCTTCTTGAGTAACTTGCCGTCTTCGTACCATTGCCGGCCCATTTCTTCTCCACCCCGAATGTGCGCGACTGCATAAACAAATCCCCGATCAAGTAAGCTCAGCCGGGCTGTACTAAAAGTGGCATCCATGCTGGCCCCGTACGAACCATACGCATACAACAAGAGCGGCGACGAACCATCCAGCGCTGTGCCTTTTTTATAGACAAGAGAAATGGGCACATTCACGCCGTCGCGCGCCGGCGCATATAATCTCTCAGTCACATAATCTGCCGAATCAAAAGCCCCTACAACTTCTTGTTGCTTCAACAAGGTCTTATCCTTAGAAACCATGTTGTAGTCATAGGTCGATGTTGGGGTCGTCATAGACGTATAGCCAAACCGAAGAACTTGCGTATCAAATTCAGGATTGGTGCTAACGTAAGCCAGATATGCCGGCTCGCCGAAATCGATATAGTGCTCTGCACTACCGTTCCACGGCCTGATCCTCAATTCCGTTAATCCTTTTGTCCGCTCACTAACAACCAGGAAGTCTTTGAAAATCTCAATGCCCTCCAGCAACACATCCTTCCGGTGAGGAATGACTTCCTCCCAATGATCTTTCGTTGTTTTATCAACCGAAGCTCTCATCAAGCGAAAGTTTTGTGCATCCAGATTTGTACTGATGTAAAAATGGTCGCCGAAATGATCCACAGAATATTCAAGACCGCGCGCTCTAGGCTGAATCACTTGAAATTCACCACGCGGGTTATTGGCATCAAGATACCGGTATTCGGTGCTCAGCGTTTGGGTTGAACCAATGATGAGATAGTCTTTTGACTTGGTTTTAAACACGAACGTATAGAACGTATCGTCTGTCTCATCAAAGACAAGCAGATCATCGCTTACAGGTGTACCCAATACGTGGCGGTAGACCTTCTCCCAACGCAGCGTTGTTTTGTCTTG
>JBGCEN010000492.1:0-5882 GCA_045106435.1 Rhodothermales bacterium | reverse complement strand
TCTGCCAGTATTGATCTGATGGAATCCTTCTTTCTTGGCGAGAATTTCCCCGATCCACTCACCAATACTACAACCATCCGCTATTACCTCGACTACGAGGCGGTTGTATCGATTCATGTTTTTGATTCAAGCGGCCGGCGTGTATCAACGTTGGTTAATGCCTTTCAGGAAGGAGATCAATGGCACGTAACAAGCTTTGACGCCGGCGCGCTCGCCAATGGCACCTACTTTTACAGAATGCAGGCTGATGGATTTGCAGGGATCGTTTTTGACCAGACAAAAACGCTCGTTGTTGCGCGATAATGATTTTAGCCCCCCTTGTAAATCAATTGGCGCTTTAACGCACTCCAAAACGGTTCAATACTGAATTCAAAGCACCAGTCAGGCAGCTACGCAGCCCTGCTCTTTTAGCACACGCTTTGTGGAAGCTGGATGCTTTAAAAGTGCGTCTGATGGGCGAATTGGACGCTGAACAAAATTGCCCCCGCAATTGGGGCAAACATGGTTAAGAACACCTTCTGCACATGATGTACAAAAAGTACATTCGTATGTACAGATTACTGCCTCAGCAGATTCTGGTGGTAAATCTTTGTCACAGCACTCGCAGTTTGGTCGAAGTTCTAACATTGTTCACACGCCTGGTTATGCAGAATCATAGCAAAGTCATATGCTCGATAGCTTACCGCCGATTATCTGCAATTTAAGAAGTATTTCTTTTCAACCAATCTATATTGGCCAAAACTGTGTAAAAGTTCTTAACAAAATAGATAATCCCCCCTCATCTGCATCTAAAAACAGTCGTTATTTCACTACGCGCAAACACAATATGAATCAGGTTAAGCGTACTTCTTCTTGAGGTGTAATCTTATTTCAGGACGAGACAGACTTCAAAATTCGACATTCCTTGTTGGGTGTTCGTTATTCAAGACTTTGTCCTATAGACAAATCCGCCCTCAAGGTGTAAACACATCCAGGTCATTTCCAGACACAACCTCCCCATCATAAAGGGTCTTGATTTCATTGATCAAATCCTCCGGCGTTGCACCCCAAAAGAGTTGATGGTATAAGACGAGTAGCTTAGGGCGTGCACGGGATGCAATTTCAGCAAGCTCTAGTGTAGAGGTGTGACTGTCTGCGTGATACCGCTGCCATGCAGCCGGCCGCTCCTTAAATTTTGTAGCAGAGTACACTTCGTGAACCAGAATATCGCAGCCATTGCAAGCAGCTACCAATGCGTCACTCGGCGTTGTATCGCCTGAAATAACGATGGTTTTCCCGCCGGCTTCAAACTTATACCCAAAGGCATGCGGCCATGAACTATGTGGCACAGGTATAGGCGTAACCGTTACACGGTCGTCTTTATATACAAAACTTGTGTCTAATTCTGTGACATGCACCTTGTAACCAATATCATCGCGCGGCTCTAATCCGTATAATCGCATCGCGATATCTGCTTCATATGCCTCAAGAATATGGTCTGTCATTTTTTGAAGGCCAACAGGGCCAAAAACAGACATGGGTTTGCGGCGCTCCAACACCCAGGGTGTAAAAATCAGGTCAGGGTAACCCGTTGTATGATCAGAATGCAGATGGGTAAGAAAGGCATGCGTCAGGTTTTCCACTGATAACCCGCTAATGCCGGCGCGCTCCGCAGCAGCAACCCTACGTACTACACCCGGGCCAAAATCAACCAGGTACGGAAAATCGTCCACAACAACAGCTAAAGAGGGCCCAAACCGGTCTGGATCGGCATTGGGTGTGCCCGTTCCCAGTAAGACAAGTTGTACATCCTCCGCTTGCTGCGCGTACGTCGGAGTGCAAATTATAAGAAATAGACAAGTAATCCAGATACCTTTTTTCATACCAAAGCGTTCAATTCGAATTATTGGATCAGTCAAGTTTTAACGTCGATACAATTTTAAACTGTTGAACAGAGCGGTCATCTGCCCAGGTGTACAGTGCCAATTTATCGAGATTAAACTGTGTATCAGGTGGCGTGACAGAAAGAGCCCATGATTCTCCTGCGAGCCGCAATGTATCCGAGGCACTTCGCGGAGGCCTAGCTATCGTAATATGGGGCCTGGGTTTATATTTTTCGGGTGAACTTCCGGCAACGGATAATAAATGATCGCGATGGGTCTGCATACAGGATATAGCATTTTCTCTCCCTTTTTCGAGGGTTAGTGCGTAAGCAGAAGGTTTATCAGGGTCTCCAAAAAGCTCCATAGGGCCTAACGAAACCCCAAACGCGGGGAAGACGCGTTCTTTCATTTCATCCCATGCTCGGCGGGCATTTTCTTCGCCTACCGCCCCAAAGAACGCGAATGTTACGTGCAGATCAACTGGGCTCAAGCATTTTATGCCGGCGGGTACATTCGTAATGACTGTTTCATGCCAGCTTTCCCAATCCACTGGAAAGCCAATAAACCAATTTGGTCTCATATTTGTGTTCCGTTAAGCCTGTATGAGTTGCACATATTGGACATCCACATTGGGCCATTAACATTCGGCCGACCTAGGGCGTGTGGACAATTAACTTGCAAAATGCATTTCGCGTCCTTTTTGCGCCCGATGCGCTGCATCGAACTCAAAAAGCGCCTTGATCTGAACAAAAATGCCATCGAATGCTCTTTTCCCTGCTAATTGTCAACACACCCTAGTCCCCTGCCATTTTCTTCGGTTTTAAAAATCACGACCCTGCTTAAAGGCACGTAATATATGTTTTCAATTCTTTTCCCCATCAAAAGAGTCTGTTTGCTCTTTCTTATTTGCTTAATGGTACCGACTCCACAATCGGCCTTAAGCAACGCTGATAGTTCTGATGTTATCTCTTCACGTCGCGCCACCGTTATAACCGGTGAGTTGAAAAGATGGCACCCTGTCACATTTTCAGTTGATGGTCCGACCATTGACGAGCAAGATACGATAAATCCTTTTGCGGATTATAGATTGCAAATCACCTTTACACAAGGCGCAGAAACACTGATCGTCCCTGGTTATTTTGCTGCAGATGGAAATGCAGCCGAAACCAGCGCAACTTCAGGTAATATTTGGCGGGCGCATTTTTCGCCACCAACAACAGGCACCTGGGATTATGTGATCTCTCTCGTGCGTGGCACTGATATCGCCATAGATGATACCGCAATCATTGATGAAGTGATTGTAAACGACGAAGCCGGAAGTATTGTCATCGCCAATTCGGATAAAACGGGACGTGATTTTCGCGGGAAAGGCAGTCTAAGATACGTTGACGAAGCCTATTTACGATTCGATAACGGAGATTGGTACCTCAAGTCAGGTATTGATAGCCCTGAAAACATTCTCGCTTTCTCGGACTTCGATAGCACGTATACTGCGGATGGCAATGACTTTGTTAAAGACTATATTCCACACGTCCAAGACTGGAATTCCGGTGACCCAACATGGCAAAATGGGAAAGGAAAAGGTATCATTGGCGTAGTTAATTACCTCACTTCTGAAAATATTAATAGCGCGTTTATCCTGATAAACAACATTGGTCAGGAAGGTGACAATGAAGCTGAAGGAAATGACGATGTATGGCCGTTTCTTACGACGAAAATATACGACCGCTACGACGTATCTAAACTAGATCAGTGGAATATCGTCTTCAGTCATATGCAGGAAAACGGCATGATGCTTCACTTTGCGCTGCAGGAAATCGACAACGATAAGTTACTTGACGATGGAGACCTTGGCCGTACCAGGAAGCTGTTCTACAGAGAATTGATGGCACGCTTCGGCTACCACAATGCGGTTACCTGGAATATCGGCGAAGAATTACGATCTGATCGCAACACAGATGAACAACGCAAATCTTACGTTGATTACATTGCATCTATAGATCCGTATGACCACGCAATCATAGGCCATACCTGGCCCGGAGATGATGAATATCTTGCTGTTTATGGTCCGCTACTAGGACACAATACGTATGACGGAATCTCTTTTCAGATTCATGACGGATCTGACGGAACTGGAGACCTCAAGGTGTACAAGGCAACCAAAGAGTGGTATAATCTGGCCAAAGACAGTGGCAGGAAATGGTACATGACCATGGACGAATGCTGTGGATGGCAGACCGGGGTTCAGCCTTCAGGAGCTGAGTATAATCTCGATGATGTACGCGTAGATAATTTATGGGGCAATTTAATGGCCGGCGGCAGTGGTGCAGAATGGTTCTTTGGTGACAGAAAGCCAATCCAATATGATCTGTCCACAGAAGACTTCCGTCCGTTCAAATTGATGTGGGACTATTCCAGGTATGCGGTTGACTTTTTTCACAATTACCTGGACTTCCATGAGATGGAGCCTCAAACAGACCTCTCAGATAGCGAAGACCATCTCGTTTTTGCGAACCCTGGAGAAACATACGTACTCTATCTCAGAGAAGGCCTGACGCCGGACCTGGATATTGCTGCATTTGTAGGCAACTACCGCGTTAAATGGTACAACCCGCGCGTCGGAGGTAAATTGCGCAATGGAACAGTCAGGACTATTTCCGGAGCCGGCCAGAAGAATCTTGGTTTGCCGCCAGAAGCTCCGGAAGAAGACTGGGTTGTACTCGTTGAAAACGTTGGCTTTAGCAATTATGCGCTTGCAGATTTCAGCACAACGCAATCGCTCTCTAATCCACGCACGTATACCTTTGATGCTGGATCTTCGCAAAGCTTCGGTGGATCGGTAACGTCCTATGAATGGGATTTCGGTGATGGAGCAGTAGGCTCAGGCATTTCTGCCACGCATACGTACACCCACGCCGGTACTTATCAGGTCGGCCTTACCATAACGGATAGCCAGGGAAATACGGATGAAGAGATGCAGCAAACCATCGTCTTTCCGGTCTTTGCTTCCCCTGTAAACGGGCTTATGGGAGAGTATTATGACAACCTGACATTCTCAGATACGCCAGAAACAAGACTGGATCCGCGCATCAACTTTGTATGGGGTAATAAAATCCCGATTGCAAAGGTTGACCGCGATAACTTCACCGTTCGCTGGAAAGGTCATATTCTTCCCGATCATACAGATACCTATACATTCAGAATCGAATCAGATGACGCCGCGCGTTTATGGATTGATGATGTCTTGTTAATAGACAACTGGGAAAACACAGGGCGCATCGATGCCACAGCGAGCGTAGCGCTCCAGGCGTACTTCTTCCACAAGATTCAGGTTGAGTACAGAGAAAACGAAGGCACGTCGCGCATGCGGCTCTTCTGGGAGTCATCTTCCTTGAAAGAACAGATCATTCCTGAAGCACACTTTTTCTATGATGCCTCAGAGACGCTTCCTGTTGACCTCACAGTATTTGATGCGGTGTTGAATGAAGACGATGTTGTGCTAAACTGGGAAACGGCCTCTGAAACCAATAACGCCGGCTACGACGTCGAGCGATCTATTGAGAATACTGCTTTATTCGAAAAAATTGGTTTTGTACGCGGTAAAGGGACTACAACCGAAGCAAATACCTATCAGTTTACCGACACCGATAAACCAGTTAATGCTATTTCGGCATCGTACAGACTTAAGCAGGTAGACTTTGATGGGACGTTTGCCTATTCGCAAACCATTACGGTCGCATTGCCGGCGCCTGGCAAACTCGCCCTGCACAAGAACTTCCCTAATCCGTTTAATCCAACAACCGTCATAAGCTACGACGTGCCCAGACAGGGGCATGTAAGCCTGGTTGTATTTGATGCGACAGGACGGCAAGTTGGCGTGATTGTCAATGAGGAAATAGCAGCCGGCAGATATCAGACGCATTTTGATGCTTCACACCTTGCCAGTGGTGTTTATTTCTACCGGCTCGAGACCGCACAAAAGTCTATTACACGCTCTATGCTGCTAACGAAGTAGGTTAG
>JBGCEN010000491.1:0-13267 GCA_045106435.1 Rhodothermales bacterium | reverse complement strand
AGGCATGGCCAGCAGCAAGGGGCCCGTTTGACTGTTATGCCATTGTGCGTAGTGTTTCTTGACAAAGGCAACGTCGAGTTTCCTGCCTTCCAGTAGATCAAGGTCAGCCAACGGCTTAAGGGAAAAGAGCCGGCGATAGACCAGCGGGAGTCTTTTATGCAGCGCGTCAATATCTGATGCTAATTCAAGCGTTGTGAGCCATTGGTCTTCACTTTGATCTACAACGCCTACCGCTGTCTGCCCTTTTTTGATCAGTTGTTTGGTTCGACGACGGCCCAGTTTAATTACCTTGCCGGCATAAACGCTCAACTGATGTAATCCCAGTTCACCTAATTGCCCCAGCTTTTTGAATGACCGATTGACCTTCATGGTGAAGTTGGTCCACCGGTCATTCATGTTATCCTCTTCCAAAATATTGTGGAGGATATCATCGGAATAGGCTTCAATGGCTATAAACGCCTGATCTGCCAGGTGTACCCAGGGCTTTTTTAACCCTTTTGCAAGTTCGCCCAGCTTTTCAGTTGAGCGAGAAAGGCCAGTGGTAATAAGCTCATGGGCCACTTCAACGGGATCGTGTTCTACATTTTCTTCGATGCGCTGTGTCGACGATAACGCATCGGCAGCCTCATGTTCAGCGCCCTCATTTTTAAGTTCAGCAAATGCGGCTTTCAGGTTGTAGTCAACCATGTGTTCCACTTGCTGGGTTTCTTCCCAGGTATTGATGACCGCTTTTTGTAATGATTTGGCAGAACGAGACAGCTGATTGGACAAGGGCTTGAGCAAGGCAGCCTGAACAATTTCCTGTAAACGTATTTGATACCTGTGTTTTGCTGATTCCGTTTGAGAAACCGGCTGAGGTAAGGTCTCGTGCACTTCTACAAGTTCGGGCAATCCATCAATGAAGCGGTGTAAATCGTTCCAGAAGATTGCTCCCGGTTCTTCCAGCGCTTGTCCAGCTCTGAGCAGATTGGTAACATCATTCAGGATGTTTTTGAATTGCTTTGAAATCTGCTGATGAAGGGGCTGGAGCTTTGCAAGCACCTGTTGATTCACGTCAGGTGAGTCAGGTACTTCACAAATTGTATCCACTTCCTGGCTCACATCAATGAATGTGCTTCGGAGCCGGCCAAAAGACTTCAGAATAGGAATAATGGAGGCTTTGGCTATAGAATTCAGCAGGCCTTTTTCTCTCTTGAGAAGAAAATCTCTCAGCTCTAGCAGCCGCGAATTCATATGGATACGATCGCTTACCTCACGATACCACGTTTTCCAAAACGAAGTAGACTCTTCCAGCAAGGACGCAGTTAGTGACGCGGCTTCGGGAACGGACCGATCGTCGAGTAAGAATGTATCGCCGCATTTGAAATCCTGGTAGAGTTCATTGGCGCAGGCATCAAGTAGCTCACTGCTAAGCTCAGGAGTTGGTAAAGGGTGTGCTACAATCTGATCGAGGCACGCTTGAAGTAAATTTACGGCGGCGAGCAGTCGATTGGCTACGTCTGGTGTTATGGGTTGAGATGTCTGTTCAGCATCGGGTAACCACACATCCAGTTCTTCCAGCTCGTGAAAAGCTATTGAGAGCGATTGCTCTATGTCCAGCAACTCATAGGTCCATGTTGTCTGGGCCTTCTCATAAGCTGTTGTATGCGTTGACAGAAACGAGTGAATCGTGTTGAATTCTTGTGTCGATGCTTCAGGAATACGGACCTTGACATGGAAGTCAAGAAGCATCTTAAGATCAACTTCCAATCGTGGTGCTTCCAGGGGGATCTTTTCGCGACCAATCAAACGACGAAGCCCATTTTGTACACCGGCGCGCATGGCACTCATGCGCCGGTTTGATCTAACTTGGGCCTTTTTTACACGCGTCCAAAGAGTATCGGCCTCTTTGGGTTGATAGAGACTGGGGGGCTCAGGAATGGAAAGCGTTGGAGGCATATCGGCCACACCGGCCTCTAATTCAGAAAAAAGCTTGACAAAACTTTTGTAAACTTGTTCTGATACCTGAATGCCAAGCCGTTTATTTATGGGAGAAAGAACCCGTTCTTGCGCACCTCTTCTGTATTTAAGAACTGCATGCCACGGCAATGCTTCGCCGCTTTCAACGGCATGTTTTAGTTCATCACCTAACGTGACGTGGACAGCAGATGCTTTCGTGAAAGTCTCAAGGAGCGTTTCAAAGACATCTGACTGGATAATTCGCGAAAGCCTTTCTGTGCTCTCTGTTGTGGTTTGCTGGACATCCGCAACGATCTTCTTCAGCTGTTCTCTGGAGTCCGACCAAGTGTCACTGTTTTTCGTATCAGTGCTTTTCGTGTCACCGTTCGCGGAGTCTTTATTCGTCGCGTCACTGTTCACCGCATCATTGCTGCCGTTGGCATCATTTGAGTCGTCGGGTAAGGGGTCCGATTGAGATATCGTATTGATGTTGCTCATCATTTCTCCTGATGCGAATCCGCAGATCCTTGCGCTGTAGCTCTGTTTTCAACACTGCTATTGTCAACAGCTCCGTTTTCTGCTGCTTTGTTTTCTGCTGCTTTGTTTTCTGCTGCCTTGTGTTCTGCAGTGCCCTGGTCAACAGCGAGAATCTTGCCTAGAGGTGCTAGCATGCCTTTGCGCTGAAACTGGGCTTTGGCTGTTTCAGTTACGTCGCTGGCAAAGGCAAATTCGTACCGTGTATCAATTACATAGGCTTTAACGGCCAGGTGGGTCAAAAAGGTCTCTTTGAACAGATCTTTAATATTTACAACGATAGGCTTTTGCAGATACACATAGTTTGAATTGGCAGCAGCATCGTAGGCAATGGCTTTTGCTTCCATTACATCAACCCAACCGGGTAAATACAAATCTATCACAACCTGACAATCCAGGGCGCCGGCGTTCGCGTTAGCAACCTGGCTTTCCACAACCTGTGCGTTTGGTACAGACACAAGGTTATCGTCTGGGGTGACGATGCGTGTTGATCGCAAACCGATTGACGTAACCTCTCCGTAGGTCCCTCCTATATTGATTTTATCTCCAACCTGAAAAGGCTGGTCAATGATGATGATGATCCCACCAAAAATGTTTTTCAGGATGTCTTGAGAAGCAAAACCAACAGCCAGACCTACTGCTGCCCATGCAGATATGAGTTGGCTTTCTTTTAGTGCAAAAATGTGGATCAGGATGATATAGATCGCAAGGCTCCATGCAAGGAGGCGAATGATTGGTACGAGGCGCTTGAAAAACAGCCGGCGTGTGGCGCTTTGCTCAGAAAACCGTTCTAACGTCCAGGCGATGCTTCTTATGATGTAAAAGAAGACGAGAATGGTAATGATGGAAACGAGGATGTTTCTACCAAGGTGCTGGATCCCGCCAACGGCATTGGTGAGCTGGTCTTGTAACGCAGCATTTCTACCACCAGTAGTGTCTGAAGCGGCTTCCTGTAGTTGTAGCGCATCAAGCCGCTTGAGTAAGCTATCCAACTGAACCACTGGAATGGCAACAAGCTGGCTGTCTGCGTTCTGAATTGTCGCCGTGAGAAGGGCGGTACTGCTGAGAGAATCTGCGCCGGCGCTGCGTACAGAATCCTGTGCAGAAGATGATGTCGAGTCATCAGCTACTTGTTGTGCCAATAAGGAATCTGGCGCGAATTGAATAGAATCAGCAACAGCGAGGCTGTCAGCGGGGGAAGTGGGTTCTTTTTGTAAAAGCTGGCAGCCGGAGAGAAATAGCCCCGCTGTAAATAACAGTATTCCAATGATCGCCAGAGAGCAGCGATGAGTTAAACGCATGGTTCAGGATATCAATTGATCAATAAACAAGGTACCGTAAATGGGTTCCAAGCGCAAAAAATGCATGTAGTGGGAAGAAGTTTTTAGTGGTTAGTTATTGGTGGTTAGTTTTGTCAATTTAGAGGCTTCATGTCATCTTGGTTAGATAGGTTGATCATGTTTACTGACAACCAATCACTACCCCCTAAACTAAAACGGTAATGAAGCGCGTACACGGTAATAAACCTCATAATTATCAGTCGTTCCCACATTGCTGGCCGGCTGGGCAATGCCGATCGCATGCATGAACTGTAGTACACCACCAAACACTACGGCGTTTTTTAATTCGAGGCCGGCGCCAACACGTTCTGAAAGGATATCACTTTCTTCCCAAACAACCCCCGCATCAACAAATCCCGATAATGTTGTCGACCTCAGCGAAATAAGTCCTAGCAGCGTTGTTTGCAAGCTTGGCAGGAGGGGCATACGATATTCCGCAGTACCAAAAAGCAAGCGATCTCCATACACAAATTCTCTATAGCCGCGCACGCGCACTGCGTCAGAAAACGCCATCAACCCAAACTGTGGCGCAGTTATCTGAATGTCATCGAAGCGTGCAAAGCCCAGCCGATGTTGATTGAAGGCTCTACCGTTTAGAAATTGCGCCCGGCCATATACAAAAAGTCTGTTTGCGAGAATTGTTGGAATGATGCCATAAGCACTTACATCTCCTCGCAGATAAGAAGAGTCCCCGCCTAAAACGTTTTCACTCACCGCAAGTTGTGCCTTAAAACCGAAGCCATCCAACGGATGAATTACATTGCCGCTATATGGGCGCTGTTTTTTTCTCGTAAATCCAATCTGTAGCTCAGCTTTTTCTCCTGCCTGAGGGGGCAGTAATCCATCTGGAAGGTCCTCTAAATCTTCTTTGTTTAGCTGACTAATAGATGCATATTGCAGCGTTACATTTAAGCGTGTGCCGGTGTAAGGCTGTACCGCTATGTCGAGCGGTAGGTCAATACTGATATCTCCCCCGGTAATTTCATCAAGCAAATACCGGTTGCCATACGCAATGGCTGTGGGCAAGAGGGCATATGCATTAAAGCTCAGTGTAGGTCGGAAGTGATTGTTTGCATAAGTGGCCAGTAAAAAACTATTGTCTCTTACATTTTTGAATGGTATAGACGCAGTTGCACCAAATGTGTGATCACCGAGGGGTTCTGTCCACGAGGTGACGCCAATTAGACCAAAGTCATCCTCATTGTTGTAATAGGGCAATCCAAAGGAAAACAGATGTATCAGGTTTTTGATAGACTTGTAAGATGTCCTTTGGGTAATGAGTCCTGCTTCTTCCTTTACAACAGGCGGGATTTCAATGGGGGGGCGATGTGTGGTCCAGGAGCTGTAAGCTTCGGGGATCACAATTTCTTGTTCGTAAGGAATACGACTTGCATTAATTTTGAATGCCAGATCGCGTTGTTTGGAAGAAGCCGTAGTAACGATTAAGGTGCCGGCAGCGTGAAGAGAATCTGCGGGCAGCCAGTCATGGACGCGTGCGCCCGTAATTACATTCGTAACACGTCGTTTTGATTTGCCCGCTACGTCTACGATAAAAACATTGGGCACTTTGTCGCTGAGCGATGTAAAGGCGATTTCTTTTCCATCGGGGCTCCATATAGGGAATTGCTCATCTGCGTCCCCCTGTGTTAGCGTTTGGACTGCTCCGGTAGCAGGATCGAGCAATAAAATATCTCGCGAGCCATCGGCATCAAAGCGTCCAACAACAAGCTTATCCGATTGATGGTGCCACTCAATAGAAGCGAGCTGCACGTCGCCGGTGAAAGAAGTAAGCTGTGATTCTTCCCCTGTTTCGAGGTCTAGCGTAAACACATTGGCCGTTCCCCGAGAGGAGCCGATGAAGGCGAGTCGTTTTCCGTCTGGAGAAAACGTTGGCGAGATGGCACGCCGGCTCTGGGTCAAGCGTTTCGCCTTTTTCCCTTCTTTGGGGACGAGAAAAAGATCATTGATAATTGAGCCATTTTTTGCTCTTGTTCTGCGCGCAAAGGCAATGGAGTTTCCATCAGGGCTCCATGCTACTGGGGCCTGAATCCCGCCATCTGCTACAATCTTGACCGTTTTTTTCTTTTTGTTTATAACATGCAACCGAGTAACAGGTCGGCTGATTGATGTAAGCGATAAAACGGCGGTAAAGGCCGTGTCAGGGCTTGCCTGAATGTCATAAAGATACTGGCCGGGAAGTTTAAGCGGTGCGTCGGCTAGCGAGTCTGCATTCTCCATCTGGCCGGCCATGGTGTTGTAGTACACATTCATGTGCCGGCGCCAATCGTCAAAAAATGCGCGGTACGATTGGTCGGTTACTTCTTTAAAAGCCGTATAAAAATCATGGTGCTTAAACCGGCCAAAGGCTGCGCTCTTCCTGTGTTTTAAAATTTTTGCAATGGTTGAGTCGCCATACTGCTCAGCCAGGAAGCGTAGTTGGGAATTGCCTGTAGCGTATAGGAGCCGGCCGTTTCGTATAGACTTGCCGTCTTCGTAAGATAAAAGATCATCCAGGATCGCCGTTCGTAACCATCGATCGCCCCGGTTGGCATCCCATAATTCTGTTTCATACTGTGCCAGGCCTTCAGCCCAAAAGCTCGGCATGGGATCCCCCAGGAAGTACGCAGCCAGACCCAATCTTGATTTTATCCCCTCGCCGTGGAAGATATGGGCGAGTTCATGAGAAATGACGGTCCTTAACCATTTGGTATTCCCTGACCACGAAGTTGCTACATCGTTTACGTGAACCCAGATGTTGGTAAAACCAAAAGGAGATACCGCGAATCCGTTCAGGATTTCATCCTCATCAGATAGATACATCCGAATCTTGTCATCAAATGTAATGTCGAGGTTTTCCGAAAGCGCTGTATACGTTGCCTCTGCTATAGCCGCCGCTTCTATTTCAATGCCGGCAAGATGTGCCGGGTACATGATCTTGAAATGCTCGGTTTCAGCTTGTTGCCAGTCTAGCTCTGGGTGGTTGCGGCCATTAAAAGAAGAAAATCCCTGTCCTAATGCCGTTTGAAGGCCAAGAGGGGTAAGGAGTATTAAAAATGCCAGGAGTGTCTGTTTAAACATCAGGTTCGATTAATTCTTCATCACGGTCATCTTAAAATATCGGTCTCTAATGGAGCATGAAGAATGCTTACGAAAACATATAAGGTTAGATTCCCGAAAATCCTTTTGTAGCTGTAAAGGCTGATTAATGCCCTTTTGTGTGACCATCATGTAACGAAAGTGACTATTTCGAATGCGCCGGCTTATGAATTCGGAATCACAGCCGATTACGTAAGTAGCTGTATGCTGTTTTAGCCCTACTTACTAGCTAGGCTCCCCACGGAATTCCCCCCATTTCGCTTAGCACTAAAACAGAATACTCCTTTCAAAGGATTCACACAGCCATATTCCCATTTGTCTTAACTATACGGGCATTCAACATGAAGAACCGACTGTTTTATGTGCTCATGCTATTTTTCTGCCTCACAATAATTCAACCAATAAGCACTGCCACAGCGCAAATTACACTGGTTGGAGAGCGCATTCAGAATCAGCAGGCTTTACCAGGAGAGCAGTACACAGGCTCTGTAATGGTTCATAATGAAACAGATTCTGTAGTAACCATCCGCATTTATCAAGATGAAATCACAGCGCTGACCTCCTTTGACCGAGGCGACAAAATCATCACCATTAACAGGTCCAATGCTGATTGGATTACACACGCCTCCGAACGAATGACCATCCAGTCTGGCGAAGTTGCAAAGGTTGAATATCAGATTGTAGTGCCATTACAAATGGGTATTGAGCCGCCTGAAGGGACGTATTGGAGCGCTCTTTCTGTAGATGTTGTCGGGCTTGGGACTTCAGCGTTTAGTAAGCCTTACAGCCGGCATCACCTGAGTGAAATTGCGACGCACATCAAAGATTCAGGTACACCTGCCCTGGCCATCAATAGCATGAAAATGAAAGGTGAGCGCCACGATCGCAAGCTTGAGGCGGTGATGATAAATACAGGAAATGCACTGGTGAAGCCCGATGTATGGTTTGAATTGTACGATACAGCCGGTAACCTGAAAGAACGCGTTTCAGGGACTGCAGGCTGGGTTTTTCCAGGCGACTTTGACCGTGTTGTTGCAGATGTGAGTCATCTCAAAGGAGGTGTTTACGAAGCCCAGGTAGTGATTGACGCCGGCGGTGATCACATTTTCGGTGCCTCATACACCATAAACATGACCGGCATTGGCAGTGTTGCAGACGCTAAAGCACCTAATCTGGCGTATTGAAATATAGTTTTTAGTGGTTAGTGAGTAGTGGTTAGTTAGATGGCTGGTTTTGATTGTAAAGGCTAGCCAGAACCGAAAACTAACCACTAAAAACTAACCACTAAAAACTAACCACTTTGTCCTCCAAGCGTTGTATACAAAAAAACAGTGCGCTGAGAACCTGGGTAGGTTGTTCAGCGCACTGTTTTTAGCATATAAGACCCAAAGCCGTTTTTCCTTTTAGCTTTTGCCTTTTAACTTTTCAACTCTCCTCTCCATTTATTTCTGTAATATTTGGTTGCGTGTGCGTTGGGTCCGATTTGCTTTTGGAGGCATTGGATAACATCCCTGCTATATCAATACCGGTTGAAGCTTTCAGACTCTCAAGAAGTGCAGGGGTTGAGCCGGCAATCTGGTTGAACACGGCAGGTACGCCGCCTCCAGTGCCATTGCCACTATCGACAACAGTAATTTTATCGATTTTAAGATTGTCTACCGTATTGACAACCTGCTGAATGATCTCTGGTAACATCTGAATCAGGAAGAGTCGTTCAGCATCCGGGCCGGCCTGGGTCCATAGCTCTAGTTTGCGGCGGAGTACCTCCACTTCAGCCTGCCCATCTTCGAGAATACGCGCAGCATTACCTTTGGCAATTTCTTCTTTGGCCATGCGTTCACCTTCAGCCTGTACAATGACGGTAGATCTTTGCCTTTTCTCGGCCAGGGTGATTTCTTGCTCAGCAAGTTCCTGTTCAGCAATGGCCTGAGCCACTTGCGCTGAAATACTGATCTTCGCTTCTTCAGCTTCAGCTTCAGCAGCCAACTGGGCTTTTACAATACGTACTTCGTTTTCAGCTTCAGCAACGGATTTGTCAGCGGTTGCTTCAGCAAGTCTTGCAAGCTGGTTCTGCTGCGCTTCCATAACTTCAGCGGAAGAAATAATTTGAGCAGTCCGCTGCCGACCAATGGCATCCAGATAACCTCTGTCGTCTTCTACGCTTTGGATTTTGAGCGTATCCAATTGCAGACCCAGTGCATTGAGGTCGTTATCTGCTTCTTCGAGCAGCGTTTTGGCGAACTTGAGTCTGTCTTCGTTGACCTCTTCAGGTGTAAGGGTAGCTAAAACACCACGAAGGTTGCCTTCCAGCGTTTCTTTGGCGATGATCTGTATATCACCAAGCGGTTTGCCAAGCAGCCTTTCCACTGCGTTATTAATTTCAGGTTCATTGGAAGACACCTTTACGTTTGCAATAGCACGTACGGTCAAGGGTATACCACCCTTTGAATAGGCATTCGAAACAGCGAGGTCAATAGGAATGGTGTTAAGGACAAGTCTGTCAACACGCTCAATGATTGGAATCCGGAACGCGCGTCCTCCACGAATAACTCTATAGCCCAGCGAGTTGCCATCCGGCAATTTGCGCTGTTTACCACTGAAGATTAATACTTCGTTTGGTTGACAGATTTTAAGATTGGTGCGGATGATACCCAATATTGATAAAATCGCAACTATTGCGATGCCGGCAAGAATAAATCCTTCCATAAAAGACCTCTATCGTTTTCACGCGTTTGCACAAGACAGTATTCAACTAAAGCAGCATGCAATACTGTGTATGCCCGCGTGTTTTATTTTTATAAACCGATTTTAACAAAATCGGGCATTATTTAAAATGTAAGGTATAGCTTATTAAAAGGGGGACTGTTTGCTACGTTGGTTTCACAACTTCAGCAATACCATTTTCGCTTCGAACAACCACAATTTCATCTCCTTGCTCAAAGGCCTCTTGCGTGCTGTCGTCTAAAGAGCGGGCGATTAATCTGACCTCATTTCCTTTTACGATCAAGCTTATTTTTCCTTTTTCGCTGCCCGTAAAAGGTAGCAACACTTTGCCTGTCACCCCTTTAAGCTCGTGTGTGGAAACGTTACTTGATACCTGGGCATATCCCACCCGTTTGATGAGATAATTGCCGCCAAGGCCTACCACCAATCCCATCGCTATTGCGAGGATGGCAGTTAGTGTGGGGGCACTACCAGCCCATGTTAGGACTTTTCCTGTAAGTCCAAAGAAAGCTGCAAAAAGGAATAGGGCGCGAACAGAAAAGAGGTCTACGAGGCCGCCGCCGGCGCCGATATCTGATCCTGCTTCTCCGTCAAAATCAAAGTCGCCATCAATATCGATATCTACATCGCCGTCCACATCTGCATCACCACCAAATATCGACAGCAACACGAAGAAACCGCCTACCAACAGACTTACGAGATATACCATGTCCATCTTCTTTCACCTTCCATCTAGTCTGAATACGCCCTTTTTACGTAAGAATAATAGGGTCCGTTGCAATGCAACGCAAGAAAATCGATGATCCTCATAACAATTACTCTTTTATGTAGAAGTGTGTTGAGCGGGACGAATCAGTTTTATCAGTCGGTTCTGTGTGAACCAGGTGTATACATTTTGCTGTGTTAATATTTAAATGCCAGGTTCTCTAATTGTGTGATCAATTCATGTGATTTAGGGATTAGTATTAAATACGTGATTGCATAGACTTTGAAAGGTGATTGTATTGCCTGTCATGCAATTCGGGATTGTAACAAGCTGGGCTTACACCAATGAACCGTTCATTCGAATCATTCGAGCCCAATCAAAGAGGTTTATCATGGGGTCCAGGAAAATATCTGATACGAATGCTGATGAAGCACGGACAGCTTTACAGGCTGTACTTGACCGTCAGGATACCGTCATAATGCTTGTAATTGGGGCTGGTCATGAGAAGGTTTTTGAGCGAGCAAATAAGTCTGCCAGCCAAAATCCTAATACGCGATGGGCCGTCTGGATTCAAAATCCAGATTTTTTAACAGCAGCGCAAAGGGCGGGTTTTACCAATCAAGATGAACAAACGGTTGTTTGTGTTCTCGCAAAGTCTGATAAGCGGCCAATCATACATTTACGTGGGCCGGCTACAAGGCAATTAATTTTAGAAAGAGCATTTCTGCGCGGACTGTTGCAGTAACCCACAAATCAATATTCGATCGTGTTAAAAACTGTAAGGTAAGCAAGCCATGTACACATGCATTCGCAAATTTATCACCCCCTTGTTTATTTGCCTGTCAATGGGAATGACAGTTCAACAGGGATTCGCCCAGTTAGCGCCTGGGAAAACTGATTTGGGGGGAACATTCATTTTTGAAGAGGTTCTTCAGGAAGGAGGCGTAGAAAAAATAAATAAAGACCAATCGATAATTCTTGTTGATGTTAACAGTAATGTACGGATTGGCATTAATCAGTTGGGTTTGGCTCAAGTTGCCGGCACTGCCTCTCAAAAAGTATCTGAACCCCTTCAGGACCTGACGCAGAAGCGAGATGTATTGCTTGCGATACTGGATGATGTTGATCAGTACGTTCAGGTGTCTTTGGAAGCTGAATCACTGTACGTGGCAACACATAATGAGGCTGGGATTCGATTGCTAAATGCAGATACCTCTTTGTTGCAAAATAAACTAGCTGAGCAAGGAGATATTGGTGTGGCTCTTCTGGATCACCTGTTTTTGTACGTAGTCGAGAGCCGAAAATTGTCCATTCCAGATTCTCTTCGAGGTGTCAATAGCTTTAACTTTGAGGGGCTCCCTATTGAGAACCAAATTGAAATTGCTATTGAATTGGAAAAAGAAGGCGTACAGCTCCTGACAGATGCAGCGCTTCCTGATTTTATAAATAGAGAAATCACCAAACTTGATAAAGAAGCGGATCAACGTCGAAAACAGCTACTGGATGATACCTCAATCAGCCTGCGGCTTCAGGCAAGTCTAATAAAGGAGAACGGCACCTCGGAATTTATACATTTGCCTGGTTACGATTCATTGAAGGCCGGCGTCCCTACGCTTATTAATCGCCTTAGCTTTGAATTAAACGAGCAAGAGCAAGCAGATTTAGCAAGGGAAATTGAATTTAATACGGCCCTGGCCGAACGGGTCAGAAATCTTCGGCAGAAAGCACCTGAGTTTAATGCCATCATTTCTGGTATCATTAAATCAATGCAGCAAGATTTGCAGAATATTCGGGCTTCATTTAGTCGTGAGCAGCTAAGGAAAGATTTTATTGAGCCGGTACGCACACTGCTGCAAGAGCAATCGGTAGATGTATCTATAAAGAATAAGGTCGGCGAATTAGAACAACTGGCAACCAAAGTTGACAGTCTGCATGCGGACCTGATTGCGATCAGGATTCCTGAATCTCTTGAAGAAAGTATCCTTTTGATTTCTTCTACGCGGGAGACCATTCGCAGGCTGGTTGATGAGATCGACAAGATAAATTTGGCTGCATTATTCGACGCCGGCGATGCTTCCTCTATTCCGGCTGTTATCAATGACCTGCTTGCTCAGGTAGCAGGTCTTGCAGGAGGGCCGGCAAAATCAGCATTGCAAAACAGGCTGACGCTCATTCAGACATTTACAGAGAATTATGCATCGCCTGTTATAGCGTTTAGTGCTCAGGCTAAAAGATTGATAAGTCTTCCGGTTACTGTTATCGCAGTGGGTGTTAATGTGGATGTAAATACGGCAGCATTTAATACTACATTGAATGATGTGAAAGACACAGAGCTTCAGATTGTGCGGATGCGGCGAGCAGGAGGAGAATTAATCCAGTTTAATGCCCAGATACTCAACGACAAAGGTGTTTTAATTAGCGAGTATTCGCAGTTATTCCGCATAGAAACCTTTGGCCTACATACCAATGTTTCTGCCAGCCTCTTCTTCGTGAATAGATTAGATGATAAGCTGGTTGAAGGTGTCGATGCTGTTGATTTTGCAGCGGTGCCGGGTGTGTCTTATTTATTTGAATTCACTTCCAGAGGCCGAAATGGTTTTGGCCGTTTCTGGAATGCAATGAATCCAGGAATCGGTTTTACCACAGCACTGCTTACATTCGAAGGCAGCGATCCCGAACTTGGTCTGGGTGTTGCCGGCTCACTGTTCGGTGGTGTACTGGAGGCGGGTTACGGATATAACTTTCAGGTTGATGATAAGAAGGGTTACTTTTATATAGGATTTGATCTTTTTGAGGCGATGAATGCATTGCGAAATCCGTAGATGTTGTTTGAGCTGAATTGTGTATAACCATATAAAAAGGCCAGATGCATAGCACATCTGGCCTTTTTATATGATTGGGCTTTTTATGGCATCTACACGGGCGTTAC
>JBGCEN010000490.1:0-13107 GCA_045106435.1 Rhodothermales bacterium | reverse complement strand
GCAGGTTCGGTTTGACCTGGCAAATATCCTCAGCATCTACAATGTGGAAGAGTGGAGCCTGGCCTACGATCAGCAATCAAACGCGGTTTACAAAGTAGAGCGCCCGCTGACGCCTTTCCTGCCTTCTATGGTGATTCGGCTTGGATTTTAAAAGGGGGGGAGTTGGTTCAAGGTTCTGTGTTCACGGTTCTGGGTTTTATGGATCAGCGAAAAAAGCCGTTGCAGTCCAAATGATTAAAAGGGTGTATTTCATCTTTTGGATCCAACCAGACTGTAAACGATAAATTAACGTCAATTCGGGATAAAAGCTTTTAAAACATACTCAACGCTTTCTCATAAGTCATCCCTCAACCTTGCCCAGGATGACGCCGGAAACGGTCTTTTTTAGTGGTTTTCAGGTACTTCTCATCCCGACCCATGTTAAATTAATACCTGTATTGATTAGAGGTGTTAACTAACACCAAGCACAGGTTTTTAGTCATGTCATGCTGAGCAAAGCGAAGGATCTTTGCAAAGCGCCATCGTCTGAAATATGCCTGAATATAGCGTTCCGGCCTGATTCCGATTTTCAACGCAATTGCAGCGGGTTCCTTTGTGCTTATGCGATCAAGCCGGCGATGACGAAAGAGGTGCGCATAATACACAAAATAGGAGTATTACCCAGAGCTGACGTTTTTTAACATTGCGGACTACATAGCTACATCACTTCAATTAAACTCTATCAGATTAAGTTCTAAATTACCTCTACGTGTTTTTCGATTTGTCCATGATTGACTTTGAAACACCAAACCAGTATCTGCTGCAATACCTAAGAAATTGTGACCGTATAATGGATTGGGCCCGAAAGCAAAATACTCAAACCCTGGTAAGGAATCCTGAGGATAGGAGCGTGCCACTGGGTCTCCTAATCCGTAACTGACATTCGTCAAGCAGGACAGACGCTTGTTTCCTTGGTATGAAAAAGAGAGGCTATCATTTTTCTCAATAACAACCATTGTGCGAGTCAGCGATGTATCTTGTGCTTCTCCCCATGTCCATTTCCATGATATGCCGTCACTCGTTCCATACAAGCCAGTTCTGAGCTGACCTGAAAAATGTTCTGTAATAAAATAATTGGTTACATATAAGGCTTTCAAGGAGTCGGCCAGTGTCCAGGTTATTTGCCCCTGAAGTGTATCTGATCTTTGTTCATCCAATAATTCCTGAAAGCAATCATAGGCAAATGTCCATTCATTATTTGCTTGAAAAGAGAAAAAGTCTATTCTCTCTTCATCAGGAATTGTCTCAACAACTTCATCCGCTGGATTTTCATCGCTGGAGTCATTTTCAAACTCAACAGCTTGATTGTCACAACTCGTGAATGCTACGATAAACAGAAAACTGTAAATGAGCTTCCTTATCATAAATTTAGTGCCCCGACATAAAATATTGCCGATAAATGGGTCTGTTCATTTAATGCTTAACACTTATAGGAATTGTCTCACGATGTACTCCTTTCTGGACTACAATAAAATAAGTCCCAGCAGCAAAGTATGAGGTGTCGATCATTCTGAACGGTCTCAAGGACCAGATGACATACGAACTTTCTCCCGCTTCCTGGTGCATGTTTCAAAGTAACTTAGCACTTCTCCTTTTCTAAGTCACTTGCAAATATACTATGACGTTTTATTCAGTCACAAAACTCATATATGTAAGGCACCCATACGACACGTATATTTACAAACGCATAGCATGTAAATATGAATGTCGCTACTGCTAACAATTTCTAATACGTTGTTTTCGTTGAATGGGACAGATTACCTCACTGTTTGTTTGGAAAGTCTTGGGTGAAGCCGAGGAGGGCATCGATAAGGCTGATTTTTTGCGGTCGGTGGGGATTGATCCTGACGCCCCGGTAGATCCCTCGTATATGATATCCGATGCAGCGTACTACGGATTTCTTGAACGGCTTGCCGCGGCTGAGCGTAACCCGGTTACCATCCCTTTGAGGGTGGGGGGAGCGATGCGTTGTAATGACTACAGCGCTTTTGGGCTTGCCTGGAAATCGGCTGTAAATTTACGTGGGTCTATTGAAAGAGCAGAGCGCTACTGGCGGATACTGACGAGTGTGTCCATCTATGCGTTTGAGCCCACAGCAGAGGGAGGCTACATGCATTTGCACCGCGAGGGCGATCGCCGGCTTGGAATGCGGCTCTCCAACGAAGCATCTATGGCGAGCATTGCCTCGATCAGTCGTGAAGTTTCTACAGCCCCCTTTCATCCGATCGCGGTATACTTCAAGCATCCTGCACCTGATGATACCTCTTATCACGAAGCCTACTTTGGCTGCCCGGTTCATTTTGACACGAATAAGGATGCGCTACTGTTTTCGCGTGCATCGTTGGTGAGACCTAACAAGGTTGGTGATCCTGGTATTTCAACGTTCTTTGATACCCGGTTAGAGGCCGAGCTATTGAAGCGTGCAGACGATAATGCACTCGACAAGCAGGTGTGCGCTAAAATTTCGCGCTCCTTGAGCGAAGGAGTCCCGATGATTTCTGATGTAGCGCAGCATTTGGGAATGAGTGGACGCACCTTGCAGCGGAGGCTCTCAGGCCAGGGCTCTTCCTATAAAACATTAGTCGATGCGTCTCGCCGTCAGTTAGCCGAACGGCTTCTGCAACAAACTGATTATTCGCTGGCTGAAGTTGCATTCATGACCGGTTATTCAGAGCAAAGTGCTTTTAACCGCGCATTTAAACGATGGGCCGGCCAAACGCCCCGTTCTTACCGTCTCAATGTCCAGGCAAAACCAAGTTAAACATTGATTGGCGCGCAATGTCAAAAAATTGGCATCGACTGTCGAGAATGAGCTGATACATGTTGGTATTCTGTTGTTGTGATCAAACAACAAAAACTGACAGAATCAATGAAAACAAATAATAACGGATCTCATCAAACAAAAGGCCTCATTCTTGTCTTGGGCGGTACCGGTAAAACAGGGCGGAGAATTGCAGCCAGACTGGAAGACAACGGGTTTTCATATCGGATCGGTTCTCGATCAGCGTCGCCAGGCTTCGATTGGAATAATGAAGCCGGCTGGGAGGCTTGCCTCGAAGATGTAACATCCGTCTATATCAACTATGCCCCAGACCTTGCAGTACCGGGTGCTTCAGATTCTATACAGGCCTTCGTCAACCTGGCTAAACGCAGTGGTGTTAAGCGTCTGGTGATCTTGTCTGGCCGCGGGGAAGAAGAAGCCGAGGCTTGCGAACATATCGTACAGCAAAGTGGGGTGGAATGGACGGTTGTTCGGGCGAGTTGGTTCAATCAGAACTTTTCTGAAGGTGCCTTCGTGGAGATGGTCCATGCCGGCCAAATAACCCTGCCGGCCAGCGACAAGCTCGAGCCCTACGTTGATGTGAACGATATCGCCGATGTGGCTTTTGCTGCATTGACCGAATCAGGGCACAACGGAGAAGTCTACGAAGTCACTGGGCCTCGGCTCATGCATCTTTCCGAAGTCGCCGCCGAATTGTCCAATGCACTCGGGCGAGAGATACAGTATATACCCATCCCTCATGATGCTTTTGTGTCTGCAGTTAAGGAATCGGGCGCGCCAGAACAGGTAGCCTGGTTGATGGATTACTTGTTCAGTACTGTTATGGATGGTCGTAACTCGTATGTTACCGACGGTATTCAACGCGCGCTAGGACGCCCGCCAAAGGATTTCGCTACATATGCTCGTGAGGTTGCTGCCAGCGGGATATGGGAAGTGGCTGTTTAATCTGGCCGTCTGATCTGGGGAAGTCGCAATTGAATGAAGTCCCTCCAGGGGCTGATAACCTGGAGGGATGTGCTCACAGAAGAAAGCATTTTGCAGTGTACAAAAGGAGGGCTAAACCATGGACCTAATAGAAATTACAATCACGCTGGCCACGCTATTCTGTTCGTTGGTAGCAGGATTCTTGCTTGCGTTTGCTATTGTTGCGATGCCGGGCATTCAACGCCTTAACGACCACGATTTTCTCCAGGCTTTTAAGGTCATGGATCGTGTTATTCAGAACAATCAGCCAGTTTTTATTCTTGTTTGGGCTGGATCTGTTTTGGTGTTGATAACATCCACCGTATTGGGATTTTGGCGATTGGAGGGCACTGAATTCGCACTTGTAATTGCCGCCGCGACTATATATCTGCTCGGCGTTCAACTGCCTACTATGGCCATCAATGTACCACTCAATAATCAGCTTCAACTGCAGGATCTTGGTGCTCTTGCCGAGCCGGCGCTTAAAGAAGCGAGAACGCAATTTGAGCCGCGTTGGATACGGTGGAATTCAATCAGAACAGTTTTTTCAATACTCACATCTGCCTTGCTGATCTTGCTTGTATTCAAGCTTTGACTGAAAAACAGACTTTCAGGTTGAATGTCCACAGACCCTAAGTACAAGCACAAGTATTTAGTCAAGTCATGCTGAGCAAAGCGAAGTATCTTTGCGAAGCTCAATTGCCTGGGAAATGACTAAATGTTGCGTTCTTGAGTAAATTCAGCCATCAGGGTTCGGCTGTACACTTGTGTCGATGCATGCCGGCAGGGGATTGCTGTAAAAAAAATAAAATGCCTTACGCGTACTCCTGCTCCCATCTGTATCAATAGCATATCAACAACAGATCCATCCATTTCGGATACCTGATCACTATCCGTTGTGCTGGTCTGTCACCCTTCTACAACATTTATATTGATTATCATGAACAAGTACGTCAAGCACTTATCAAAATCCCTGTTTCTGGGACTATTTCTTATGACCGGCTTATCAGCCTGTGATTCTGCAGTTAGCGATCAAGATGGCGATCTTGAACTCGCGCAGTTAAGCAGTACTATTTCGGATGAAATTACACTGAGCGCAGATCAACAAAATGACTTTGAAGCATCTCTTGCCCGCCACGGTGGAGATCGTCGAAACCGCGAAGCCGGCTACCTCTGGCAGGTTGCAGCAGATGCACAGGCCAGTTGGACCGATGAGCAGAAAGCAGAATTGTTTGAGGGGACCGACGATATGGAATCCGGATTCTCATTCAGGGGGCTACTTGGTCATCCTGGGTCAGGCGGGTTTTATGGATTGGGCGGTTTTGTTGGCGGATCCAGAAGACACGGTATCTCTCCGGATGATGATGTCTTAAATCTCACCGAAGAACAAGAAGCAGCTTTTGAAACCCTGCATACTACGTATCGGGAAGCCTTCAAAGCGCTGGCTACATCTTTTCAGAGTGAAGAAATTACGTCGGATGAGTTTATCGCGCAGATGGTTGCCTTACGTGAAGACAAGGCAGCAGCAATAGCTGACCTTCTGACCGACGATCAAGAGGCGGCCCTTGAAGAATATCGGACGACAAGACAGGCTGACTTTGCGGCCTTTAGAGCAGAAGTTCATGCCGTCAGAAATGATGTCTTAGGCCTTTCTGATGATCAGGCAGCAGCCATTGATGCACTCTATGCCGAGCAAATGGAAACGCGGGAAAGCTTAATCGAGCAGCTTCAGGCCGGCTCCATTTCGGTAGCTGATATTCAAGCTGAAATTGAAGCACTTGAGACCGCACGCCAGGAAGTTATGGTTGGACTATTAGACGATACCCAATACGAAATTGTACAAATTCATGACGCACTCTCTGTTCGCTCTGGTCGCTTTGGCCATCGCGGCGGCCGTGGTGGATTTGGCAAAGGTGAAGGCAAAGGACACACATTCACCGGATAGACTATTCGCACGTTGCAAGCCGTGTAAATACCCCCGAAAATCCCTTACTGAATGATAGGATCAAAAGGGATGGGAGGCCGCCATTGAGCCTTTGGCGGTCTCCCTTTTTTTATGGGGTGATATTAGTATTGAATATCGAACACTGAACAAGGAATGTCCAATGATGGAGGGATGTCTCGTCCTTTTACGGTCAAATATTCCTTGTGATCTTGAAAATAAAATTTTACCAAGCCAGTACGCGTCGACCTGGCTTGGATTGTATTAAGACTGGAGGCACCTCATCAGTACCAAGCAAAATAGTTCGCATCGCCCGTCTAATCATTAAATATGAGATCCCAATGTTTACAGTCCGCCAGAATATCTGGCTGAGTGCCCTGATACTTTTGATTTTAGGTACCCAGCCGGCGCAGGCCCAGTATTTTGGGCGCAATAAAGTGCAGTACGATGATTTTGAATTCAAACAATTTGATACAGAGCACTTTACCTTTTTCTTCTACCCAGAATCTGAAGAAGCTGTAAAAGACGCTGCCCGAATGGCAGAGCGCTGGTATGAAAGGCATAGCCTGATTTACCTACGCCAGTTTAATGAGAAGAAGCCCATCATATTGTATGCGAATGATGCTGATTTTCATCAAACCAATATTATCAACGGTACACTGGGCGAAGGCACTGGCGGCGTAACAGAGAGCCTGAAACAACGGGTTGTCATGCCTTTGACAGGCAACTACAAGGAGACTGATCATGTGCTAGGGCACGAGTTGGTTCATTCATTTCAGTACGATATTGCCTTAGCGCAGCCTGGAGATGATGGGGAGGCTCGGTTTAATCTGCGCCCTTTGCCTCTTTGGTTTATTGAAGGTACTGCGGAATATCTGTCAGTAGGGCGCGATGACGCCCATACGGCTATGTGGCTCAGGGATGCTGCCTTACGGGATGATTTACCGACGGCGGACGATCTGACCAACAAGCCGCATAAATACTTTCCTTATCGCTATGGGCAAGCCTACATGGCCTATGTCGGCGGCAAGTATGGGGATGTCTCTGTGGCAAACACCTATAAGCTGGCCGGCCTGATTGGATTGGATTCTGCGTTTGTACACACCATCGGTATAGCGCCTGATTCTCTTTCGAAAGAGTGGATGGGTGCAGTAAAGGAAGCCTATTTGCCGCTGGTCGCATCAAGAGATGCCGCCCAGGATGCAGGGAAGTCAATCGTTTCCAGAGAGGAAAAAGGTGGGCGATACAACATTGCGCCATCGATTAGTCCTGACGGACGGTACGTTGCATTTCTGTCGGAAAAAGACCTGTTTTCTATCAATCTGTTTATTGCAGATACGCGGACGGGTAAGGTCATCCAGAAATTGAACAAGCGGACAGCTGACTCTCATTTTGATGCGATGCGTTTCATCAGCTCAGCCGGCACCTGGTCGCCCGATGGAAAGCAGTTTGCATTCATCACGTTTGCAGATGGAGACAACGAGATTGCCATATGGAATCTTGATTCTGGCAAAATTGATCGCCGTATTCATCTTGGCGATGTGAGCGCGCTGTTAAACCTGGCGTGGTCTCCAGACGGGCAACATCTTGCAATCTCAGGTATGAATGGCGGGATTAGTGATCTGTATGTCCTGGATCTGGATACGAACAAAGTCAAACAACTAACTGACGACAAATATGCAGACATGCAGCCTGTGTGGGCGCCGTCTGGTGATCGATTGGCATTTGTGACAGACCGGGGCGCACGCGGTACGGACTTTGAAATGCTGGCCTATGGTGATCTTACATTAGCGATTATTGATATCGAGACCAGTGAAATAGAATCGATTGATCCATTTGACGCCGGCGTGCAGCACAACCCGCAGTTTTCTCCAGATGGACGCAGTCTGTTTTTTATCTCCAATCATGATGGGTTTAAAGATATATATCGCTATGATCTTTCCACCGAACAGGCGTTTGGAGTCACCAATCTACAGACAGGGGTTAGCGGGATAACGGCTACGGCGCCGGCGATGTCGGTTGCATCCCAAAGCGGCGAAATGGCTTTTTCTGTTTATTCAGATAACAGCTATTCTATTTATGGTCTGGATGCAGAAACGGCACAGGGAGAGATATTGCTTCCAGAGATCACCGTACCAGGCACACTGGCTTCAACGGGATTGAGCCATGCGTTTGGCACGCCTACTTTTGAATTGGAAAGTCCAACTTCAGGTAGTGGGATGCTTGCGAGTATTCTGCCTCCAGTAAAATCAGCCGATGAAGGGATCGTAGGGGCCTATCTGAGTGATGCCGGCCTTGGGTTGCCAGACGCGCCTGAATATGACATCAAAGAGTATAGCTCTAAATTGAAACTCGATTATGTCGCGCCCCCATCCGTTGGTGTATCAGTTGGCGGCCCATTCGGGGCAGGGATAGCTGGCAGTGTAGGGTTTTACTTTAGCGATATGTTGGGCAATCACAACCTGAGTGTAAGCGTTCTGGCGAATGGAACGCTCAAAGACGTTGGGGGACAAGTTGCCTATCTGAACCAGAAGCGTCGCTTGAATTACGGGTTTTACGGATCGCATATCCCGGTCATTTATGGGTATGGAGGGAATTATTCGACTGCCGGCGATGGATCTTTATTGTTTACCGAAGTAATTCAACGCCTGTATATCAACCAGGTAGGTAGTTATGCCTCTTATCCGATTAGCACAACAAAACGTATCGAAGTGAGCGCCGGCATGGTGCGGTACGGATTTGATAATCAGGTGAGAACCTTTGACCTGATTGGCAATCAGGCCGATGCAAGTTCAGATCTGCAAGCACCGGATCCGCTTTATTTGGGGCAGGTAGCTTTGGCCTATGTGAAAGATACGGCCAACTTTGGCTTTACTTCACCGCTTAACGGCAGCCGGCAGCGCCTGCAGGTAAGTCCGAGCTTTGGTACGGAGTCGTTTGTGACGTTGACTGCTGACTACAGACAATACTTTCACGCAAAACCTGTCACCTTTGCCTTTCGAGGGCTCCATATTGGCAATTATGGCGCGAATGAAGGCGATGTGTTTGGCACGGAGTATTTAGGTTCGAATTACTACCAGGGATTTGTCCGAGGGTATAACCTCAACAACTTTGAGCTGGACGAATGTTCAACCGAAGCGTGCGATGAATATTCGCGCCTTTTTGGTACCCGCATTGCCATGGCCAGTGCTGAAGTCAGAATCCCGATACTGGGTAATGAGCAGATTGGCCTCATCAACTTTCCCAACCTGCCAACCGAATTGGCGCTGTTTTCAGACATCGGTCTGGCCTGGACTTCAGAAGACAAGCCTGAATTTGATCTTTCGCAGAATGCAACAGGCAGAAGTCCTGTTATGAGCGTCGGCGCGGCCACGCGTATATCACTCTTTGGGGCTGCGATTCTGGAAGTATACTATGCCTACCCTTTCCAGCGCCAGCAAAAAGGTGGGCATTGGGGCGTGCAGTTGACGCCGGGTTGGTAAGAAAATTTTGTCAAATTGACAAAATTGGGAATATCGAACACCCAACAAGGAATTACGAAGTGTTATTCAGATCCTTCGTAATTCCTTGTTGGGTGTTCGATATTCTTTTTCCCTTGTTCGATATTTAGTATGCTACTTATGGATCATATGATTGCATGTATTGGCCTATAGCTATGATCTAATTGGCGTTGAACCCACCTTTTCCTTTGGATTCTGATCATTTATTTTGTCATGTCCCCTCATTTTGGTTTTTAAAAATTGATGGGATCTGATATGAAAAGAATTCTACCGTTTTTGTTGTTGCTTGCTGTAACAACAATAGGGATCCGGCAGGCAACTGCACAAACTGCGCCGGCGCCCAAACACATGCAGCCGTATACCATGTCTTCTGGTATACAGCAAGCAGAAGGCACCACAGTCCGACGTGCCTTTAGTGAAGTTGTACGTGTATCCAACGCACCCTGGCTGAGGCTCATGTTCAACGACGCCAACCTTGGCGATGCCAGTTATTTAGTGTTGACTTCTGTAGCTGATGGGGCTTCACAGCGCCTGGATGCTTCAGGGTTAAATCAATGGGAAAACACGTCAGCCTATTTTAATGGGGATGCCGTGCGGGTGGAGTTACACGTGGCGCCGGGAGACGAAGATGTGTATGTGTCGGTTAATGAGGTTATGGTGGGGGATTTTGGTGCCCCGGTATCCTCAACACCCCTTTCCCAATGTGGTCCGGTAGATGACCGAATTGCTTCTACAGATCCTGCGGTTGGAAGAATTTTAGACATTGGTTGTACAGGCTGGATTATTACAAATGGTAAATATGTAACAGCCGGCCACTGCCTCGATGCATCTGCGTCTTTTCTTGATGTATTGCAGTTTAACGTGCCCATTTCATTGTCTGATGGCACCCTGCAGCATCCAGGACCAGAAGATCAATATGTTATTGATACATCCAGTACGCTTTTTGTAAATGGTGGCGTTGGGGATGATTGGGGTACTTTCGAAGTATTCAACAACTCAGAAACCGGTCTGCAGCCTATTGATGCACAAGGCGCTGCGTATTCCGTTGTGCAGGACCTTGGGCCGGCTACTATCAGAATCACCGGCTTTGGTGTTGACTCGGGCACAGAAAATCAGTCGCTGCAAACACACACCGGCCCAAGCGCCGGCTCTTCAGGCACAACCATGCGGTACCAGACAGATACCACGGGTGGTAACTCTGGAAGCCCGGTTATTGATGAGGCAACAGGCGTTGCTGTTGGGGTTCATTCACATGGTGGATGTACGACATCCGGCACGGGTAATAACAGCGGTACAAGCACCTTTAATACTGCTTTCTGGGACGCACTAGACGTAGGTGGCAACAGTATTCCATCTGCCAGCTTTACCGTTTCAACGAGTCTGTTAACGGCTACCTTTACAGATGCCAGTTCTGACAGCGACGGTTCAATTGTATCATGGGCATGGGACTTTGGTGATGGCAACTCGTCAACATCACAGAACCCAAGCCATACCTATGCAGGTAACGGCACCTATACTGTGATGCTTACAGTTACGGATGATATGGGTGCTAATGGCGCTACGATGCAATCAGTGACGGTAAATGACGGCACGAGCGCCGGCACCATGCACGTTGCAAGCATTACATCTGTTATCGCGCGCGGCGCAGGAAGCGGCACTGTTGACGCAACAGTCGTAATCGAAGATGAAAACGGCAATGCTGTGGAAACGGCTACTGTTGCCGGCACATTCAGCGAAGATCTTTCAGGCACAGATTCCGGCGTAACCAACGCCAGTGGAGAAGCCGTGCTTACTTCAGATTCTTTCACGATACGTCCTTCAGATTTAGGAATCTGCATCGACAGTGTTACGCATGCATCGCTAACGTACGATCCGGCTGCAAATAGCGACCCAGCATTTGCCTGTGAAGGTGGTGGTAACATCTTGCCAACTGCTGCTTTCTCTGTATCAACAACCTTGTTGATGGCTGACTTCACAGATGCCAGCGCTGACAGTGATGGTTCTGTTGTATCGTGGGCGTGGGACTTTGGTGATGGCAATACGTCAACATCTCAGAACCCGAGCAATACCTATGCAGCCAATGGTACGTACACGGTCATGCTGACTGTTACCGACGATATGGGTGGCACCGGCTCAGCGAGCCAGTCTGTTACTGTAAACGACGGTACCGGTGGCGGTACGATGCACATCGAGAGTATCACGACGGAGATCCTTCGTGGCGCCGGCAGCGGTACTGTAACTGCGACCTTTCAGATCGTAGATGATAGCGGTAATCCTGTTGATGCTGCAACCGTGTCAGGTACCTTTAGTGGTGATCTGAGCGGAACAGATGCCGCAGTTTCCAACGGAAGTGGAGAAGCTGTGTTGACCTCTGATTCGTTTACCACACGGCCTAGCGACCTGGGCATATGTGCTGACGACATCACGCATGCATCCTTGACCTACGATCCTGCTCAGAATAGCGATCCAGGGTTTGATTGCTCAACTGCAGCTCCGTTTGCAGCATCGCCTGCGAGAGATGTATTGGGGATTGCCGGCGTACCTACAGAATTCAGCATTCTGCAGAACTATCCAAATCCATTTAACCCAACCACTATGATTTCTTATGGCTTGCCAGAAGCAAGTCAGGTGACTGTGCGTGTTTATAACATGCTTGGTCAGGTTGTGGCTACATTGGTTGATGGATATCAAGCACAAGGCCGTTACGATGTCTCTTTTGATGCACGGAATCTTTCTGCCGGCATCTACCTCTACACGATAGAGGCTGCAGACTTTGCGGCTACAAAACGGATGACGTTGTTGAAGTAATTTATTTTACCAGACGGATCTGCAAGAAACGTCTGGTTTAGAATTTATCGAATCCAAAGCGCAGGTACCTTTCATGGTGCCTGCGCTTTTTTATTTGCTGTTATAGTCAATAAACAGGTTTGATACCTGCCGTCAATAAAAGCCATCCTGTTGTTTAAAAAGGACATCTAAAAGCATGTAAATGAACTGTTTAGGGGTAAGCGACTGCTAATCAAAGCATTGCACAAGTGGCATGGTTTGGGCAAGTACTTTTGTTCTCTTGATACATGTACGCAACTCGTTTATCACAAATCTCACGAGGTTATTAGAACAATGGCTTCAAAAGCAAAGTCGACAATCGTACTTAGCTTGTGCCTTATGTTTTGGCTTGGTCTGTTTGTAGCAGGTTCAACAATCCCTTCCGACAATGTGCTACAGGGACTTATAGGTGAAGGAGTCGCTCTGGAAAAGCGGGCGCTTCACCTGGTTGGTTTTATTTTTACCTGGACGTGGAGCAATATTTTGTTGTTATGCTGTTTTGCATCATTGGTAGGTGAGTATGGGCGAGAGGCGATGAGCCGGCGCCGTATTGTACCAAATCCACAGGTTGCATTGGTCCGGGGCTTCTTTTTTTTCCTGGCCATGGCAACAGGGCAGCTTGTTATCGTAGGAACGATATCTCTGCCGCCTTCCCTGATAGAAGAAGCAGTTACCCCGCAAGATCCAAGTGTTGTGAACGCTGCACAATACTTCCGCATCGCAACGTTCTGTTCATTCCTGAACATGCTCATAGGATTTAGTCCACGCATGTTCACGAATCTGCTCAAGCGCGTTGAAATGCTGTCAGGGGAAGACGTTTAAAGGTGATAAGTAGCGTTTGTACACGGATGCCTTGGTGGATACAATGATAGGCTGCGGATTATCAGTAATTCGTTTCGGGTTTAGGGCGTGTTGACAATTAACTTGCAAAATGCATTTCGCGTCCTTTTTGCCCATATCTGCGTTCCTTTTTGCGCCCGATGCGCTGCATCGAACACAAAAAGCGCCTTGATCTGAACAAAAATGCCATCGAATGCTCTTTTCCCTGCTAATTG
>JBGCEN010000489.1:0-6257 GCA_045106435.1 Rhodothermales bacterium | reverse complement strand
CAGACTGATTAATGGCATACATCGGTTCTTCGTTTTGGGAATCCCAAATTACTTTCATTTCTTCAAAGTCCATAGGTTGATTCCTCTCTCGATTTGAGTGTGAGGCGTTTTTTTATCCGATTGATCTTTACGCCGACGTTGTTTTCTGAAATACCCAGTGTTGATGCCATCTCTTTGTAGCTAAACCCTTCGAGCATGAGTAGCATGAGGGATCGATCGACAGGATCGAGCTTGCCAATCTCTGCATAAAGCCATTCGAGTCTTGGGTCACTGGTTTCGTTTATCGACTCTAGCGTGTGCACAACGCCGCTAAGAGGCTCTTTTCCGCTGGTGTGTCGTTTCTCATTTCTGGTCCACGATAAGGCTGCGTATAGTGCAACCCGGTATATCCAGGTAGGAATTGCCGCTTTACCCTTGAAGTTTGGGATGGAATGCCAAAGCTGGATGGTTATCTCCTGAAAGAGATCTTCCTGGTCAGCCGGCGTAAATGCATACGCCCGAACAACTTTGAACAGCAATCCTTTATGGGTGCTGATCCACGCATCAAAAATGCTTTGTTGTTTGGCTAGCTTCATGAAGACTGGAATACAGTTGAAGTAAAAATCCTTTGCTCTAATAGTATCGAGCAGAGGATGTTTTCTTACAGCCCACTCCAAAAAAGATGTAAAAAGAAAGCGGCTTGATGATTCAAGGTATCAAACCTCAAAATCACCAAGCCGCCTTGAACTTCCCAAAAGCCTTTTAACTTTTAACTTTTAGCTTTTAACTTTTAGCTTTTAACTTTTAACTTTTAGCTTTTAACTTACATTATTCTTTCGCCAATCCTACATACACATCATTAGACGCATCTGCGTTGTTATACACTACATCATCACGGCCATCTCCATCGACATCTCCAACGAGGATTTCAAACTGGCTCCAGTCATCAAAGACAGGGTGATCTTGCGAGATGCGGCCAAAATCAAAAGAGCCATCTGTTTTACCAAGACCCAGGAAGCTACGGTTTACCGTGTCCATTGCATTCATGAGTAGGTCTTTTCTGCCGTCTCCATTCACATCAAGCAAGCGAAGAAGGAAGGGACCTTCTCCCTCTGCTACAGTTTGAGCGTTGCCGCCTACAACCAGTGCGGGTGCGCCTCCTGTCGTAATATCGCGATGTACGGGATTGGAGTCTCTGCCAGATGCTACCCACACAAGATCTACACCAGCAACACCGTCGATATTTCCAATCACAACATCATAATCAGCCCAGCCATTTCCTCGATCAAATAACCCTCTGAAATTGAATACAGATCCTTGTGTGTTACTTACCGATTCGGCAAAGTACACATGGTGATGGTTTGTACCAATGGTATACCAAATCAGGTCATCTCTGCCATTCCCGTCAAAATCGCCAATTGCAAAAGCTTCATTACCTGTCCAGCCATTACTGGGATGATCGTGCCACATGTTGGAAACTTCTTCGAAGTTATCAACGCCATACGTACCATCTCCATTCGAGAAGCTCACATATGATCTGTTCGTTCCTTTTCTGGTATTCCATATTAGATCGTCACCATCTTTCCCATCAATATTGCCAACGGCAAATTCATAAGTAGTGCCCCAGCCTGAACCTTCTCTGGTAAACATAGGCATTTCTGTATAGCTGCCATCGCCATTTGAGAGACCTATATAGGTTGTATTGGTTGTGATTACACGACTCCACGCCAGGTCTTGCATGCCATCATTGTTGAAGTCACCAGTCTTCACTACATACTGGCTCCATCCATCCGCCGGCATGGCGGAATGTGTGAAGGGTGTGCCTAATGTAAAGGTACCATCTCCATTAGAAAAGCCGATGACGGTTTCATTTGCGTTTGCACTTACATGATTCCAGACAAGGTCCTGATCCATATCGCCATCAACATCAGCCATCATGACTTTCGCCGGCGTGCTAATAGGCAAAGACAAAGACTGGACGTCGCGAAAATCAAAGGTGCCCGGTGTAGCAGCTCTGGCTTCGCACGTTGTGATTTCATACTCCGTTGTTTCACTAACCGACGCAATCGACCCATCGCCTAGATTTCGAAACGTATATGAAAGCGGCGCGGCACTGCTTAATGGCGCGTCATCGGTGAAGTAGTCTGCCCAATTGCCTGAGCGTATAACCGCTAGGGTGGCTTCTGCATTTCCGCCGAGCGAAGTTACCTGGATTTCAGATTGTTCGAGTATCTTCTTCTGTTTAACATCCAGATTGGCTTCAACACCACCACCAATGCTGTTATAAGCAGCCTGCATGGTCGCTCGTATATCTGAGGCACTTGCGGTAGAGGTGAGTGAAAACATCATCATGCGGCCGTAGACTACGTTAGAAACGTAGACAGGCAAGTTGTCTGGCCCAATGCGGCCAAGATCAACTTGTTGTTGAAGCCTGTCTGTGGTGAAGTCCGGGCTGAAAAATGCGTCAGGAGACTGAGGCGGTGCCACAACAACTTCGAACATCTTCTGATAGAATTGGGCCGTAATGGTAGTTTTTGAAGCATCTTTTTCAACAGATCCTGTGGCAGATGCCTCGAAGCCAAGGTATCTTCCAGATATGCCGGCTTCCAGCGCAAACTGACTCTCTGAGTAGTATTCAGACATATCGAATGTAATTGTGCTCGGCGTTGAAAGGCCGGAAGCGGTGGCTTCGCCAATCATAGAGCCAATGGCCTGCGCTACTTCAGCCTGACTCGGCGTATCCACTGTGCGAAAGTTGTCGTTGTTGGCAAGGCTGGGGATGGACACTTCAATCGCATTTCGTTCCGCAATGGGTAATCCTAGCAGGCTGCCCAGGCCGTCTCTATGACTTTTGCCCTGAATCAGCGCGCCGGGCCATAGCAGTTCTACATCAGGGCTGTAGATCGCAATTTGCTGTGGGTTGTCTGTTAATGTAAAAGGCTGTGATTCACAGGTGTAAGTGACATCCGGAATGATTTGTACATTTCCGTCATCGTCTATGGCTTCTACTTCGAGGATAACCTCAGGCTGTGCAACAGGGTCACCCGTTGATGTTGGAGCGACAGATTGTTGGGTTGGACTGAATGTAGACCAGGATGGAAGATCTTGCATGTATTGACCAACTTCTTCAACAGGACCAGCATCTACAGGGCCGTTTTTGTCGCATCCAGCGTTTAGCAATGCTAAGGCAATAAAGGCTGCGAATAAGTGACGTTTCATAGCGATATGACTAAAGTTATTATAGTTGAAATGGCTTGGTATAACTAGACGCATCTTTTATACCTGAAAGCGATCACGGGAAATGAAAAAAGATTTGTTTACCGTTTTTTCTTTTTATTTCTGTACGGGAAGTCGTGGCGCAAATAATGGAATGGTAATATAAAGAGGAATGTGAGGACGCTGAACAAAAACAATTCAATGTCGAAAAAAGACCCTCGGTCCATTAATGGGATAATGAGCACAAAATTTATTGAGATGACACCCCAGTAAAAGAAAAAGAAGTATTCGCGGTAAATAGATTCTTTGAAAAGTGATTTGATTGTTAACTCAGCGATCATAAAGACGACTAAGGCGAGACAACTAAAGCGAGACAACTAAAGCTGGCAACCAGAACGTGCCTTGTGCCGATATATATGCAAACCCCAAAGAACCATAAATATCCCAGGCGCAGCCAAAGTTGAAACCGCAATGCTGATGCTGATATCCCCAGTCGTTTCGCTATTTGGACAAACTTTCGTTTCTTTTGCCCCTTTTTCATATTCAGGTGATCCTGATACACAATATCAGTATAGGACTGTGATTCGCTTTGATTATATATTCCATACACTCATTGATGGATTCAGAAATGTCGCATGTGCTACCTATTAATGTGAATGAGGAGTTGAATCGGTTTTTGACACGATAAAACAAGCAAAATTCTATCTTCAACGTCATCCTCAACTTGATTGGGGATCCATGAGCATCTTCAGAAAAGACAGCATGATCAGAAATTATCTGAACTATGCATTGCTTCAAGCAAGTCAATCAATACAATAAGCTTTCTTCCCATTATAACTCTCATGGATCCCCAATCAAGTTGAGGATGACGAGTGTGAAAGTTGAATTCCAAAAAAAGCATTTCAACCCTTATCCGCATTATTGACTGGATTATGCATCAGAAGGTTCAATAGAGGTGTTTTTTGAATCTGAAATAAAGGTAGTGGTAATTCGTCCCGATTAGCAGAAGGCGCGCATTAGCGTTCGAGTGTCCAGCGCACCGCATTGTGCATCATCTGTAGAAACGCCGGCTCCTTAAAATCATCGGGATGCCCGAGAGAAGTGTAAAAGATGCGTTGATCCCCCAATTGATTGGTCCAGGCAACTGGCTCCGTGTATTGCTCACCTTTATCTATAATGCTGCCTTCGAGTAAAACTTCAGCTGTCGATGCGAGTGCTCTTGCCTGGTAAAGCGAGCCACTGCTTACGAAGGGTAAATCGGTTACGTCTTGCATCAACGCATGTGCTTGACTGGCTGTGGTCCTGCTGATTTTTGGCAGTAATTTTTTATCAAAGTGCCCCTCGTATTCATGCCCCAGAATATCCGCGTCAAAAGAAGGCCATTCATCATGGCCGGCAGCCGGCGCTTTGTTGCGCAAGTGAAACGCATGACTGGCGGTTCTAATCGCGATAAGGGGTTTGCCTGCATCCAGATACGCGTGAAGAATAGCAAAATCCTCCGTAGGCAAAGTGCGCCGGCGCACGCTAAGGACCAGGAGGTCAGCTTCTTTAAGTTTTTCTATGCCGTGGAATTTATTAGGGTTTTCAGCATCTGGCACTACAAAGGTGAATTGTACATTTGCGTTAATACTCCAGGGAAGGACATAGCTGTCTGCAAAAGACTTTAGCGACTCGATCGTCTTGTACTCACGTTCTGCCACCATGAATACAATGAGCTTTTCGTTGCCTTCAGAGGTGTCTTGATTTACTGCCTTGGTGGCATTCTGTGCTTCAGCACTGCACGCAAAACAGAGCACAAGCAGCACTATGCAATAAAGTGACAGAAAAGAAGGAATTTTATACATAGATCAGCACTTAGGTTTTAACGCACAGCTTTTCTAAAACATGTCGTCATAATGTTTGGATGGCGTTAGAATACCTCCGCTCATATTGTAATAGGTATCATCCAAATGAAATAGTCCTTCTTTTGCAACGGTCCAGGGAGCCTTCCCGTGCGTATAATACCCCATCATGCGCTCCCAGTCTCGATAGTTTTGGTGACCATTGGTTTCCATCAAGCCGGCTTCCAGTCCTGGCAAAGGGGCGAGGCGAGCTGCAACGTTCTTGTTCCAGTCTACCAGCGTAGGATTCACCGTAAGATCAGCACATACACAAGGGACATTCCGTATGTGCGCCTCTTGCGCCATTTTCATGGTCATGCTAAGCGTTTTAGCGATGCCCTTAAGTGCAATAGCTCCATAGCCCATTTCGATGCGCTTGATCACATCTTTGTCAGTATGAGCGCTTTCATCAGCCGCAACTACAACGCCTAATCCACTGACATCCTCCTCCAAATCTTCAGGGAATGGCTCTTCAAAGACTGCTATTTGGTCAAGTGCACCAATTTTATCTGCATGATCCAGAATTCGAAGCAACGTTTCTTTGCTTTCATATCTACCGTTGGGATCAAACCAGTATGGAATTTTGCCATTTGCAGTATGTGGAGTCTGCAGATGCCCAATTGCTTCATGAATAGCAGAAATACGTGCTTTATCTTTTTCAAGCATTTCTGCTTGTGTACCGGACATGCCTAGCTTGATCTTCATGAAGAAGTAGCCTTGATGCACAGCTTCTTCCATTTCTGATATGGGGATGGTGTAAGCAATGGAAGGGACGCTCACCACTTTGTCGTGGCGATAGGAGAGACCTGGTTTGTATGCTTCAGGGATCAGGTCATCAAAGGTCTCTATGCCGTTCTCTGCTGCGTACAGCAGCCATGCAGCGTTGTCGAAGGCGACCAGCGCGTTGAGCGCAAAAGTCTTCCGCAGGTTTTGATTCCCTGTGATCTCTTTGCCATAGGCATAAACTTCTTCAAGAATGTCATCCAGTAAATCGATAGGTGTTTCAAACGATCTGCCTTTTGCCAGCTTTAAAGCATACTCCGTAAGAGCGAACATCAGCGCATTACCGCCTTGTTCAGTTTGCGCACTGAATACACTGGCGTCTGACCATAGGATGTTCTGTGTACCCAGCCCAATCTTGCGCGTGCCCGAAGCGCTTCTCAATAAGGCAATTGTTTGCCA
>JBGCEN010000488.1:0-4599 GCA_045106435.1 Rhodothermales bacterium | reverse complement strand
CCAACATTACGACTGTCCTTGCAATCCGGCTGGCGTGAAGTCGATCATGATCAGGCAGGACATCACCGTTTCTTTTGGGAAAGAGGGCATGTTGGAGCTATAGACTTCTTGAACGCCAATGGTAATGATATACCCCAGAGACAGCGCCGTTTTATACATCGCGGCGCACACTTCGTCTACGGACTTGCCGGCTTTAAACGTGCGCAATGCAATGGCCTGCACCTGATCTTCGATGAACTGTTCACATCGACTGAGGAATTGAACAGCAGGCGGAAAACGGCGAACCAGGGGTCCGCTTTTAGTGTGATATTCGCTGCGATGCGTATTTTCTTGTTGATCAGCACCAGCGTTGGGGCCGGCGCCAGAAATGTACAACGGGTACTTCATGTGCAGGATTGGAGTTGGCAGGTGGTAGGGCGCAGCGTGCGTATGGGACACGCCACATGATATAGCGTATATCGGCCGGCATCTTAGAATATTAAATCGATTGGCAATTTTTCTTAATCCACCCACCAAAGAAAACCCAATCGAAAATGCCGAGTATAAGGAGCCGCTGAAAAACATCAGCCCAGACCATCATTCGAAATTCGCCCCTCGGCATTCGAAACTCCAATGGGTCATTAGCTCAGTTGGCTAGAGCGCTACGTTGACATCGTAGAGGTCAGTGGTTCGAATCCGCTATGACCCACAACAAACCCTTATGCACATTGATGCATAAGGGTTTTCTTTTGCCTACAAACTATTCACCTTCCGCAGCGCATAACCCGGCACGATGCGCGACAGGATGTAGAGCAACTTCACCTTGCCGACTTTGATCTCTTCCCTGCCCTTTTCCAAACCGCTCATCATCTCCTTCACGGCCACCTCTACGGGAATGGCGATCTTCGGTGGATTACCTCCGTGCCAGGGAGTGTCAACTGCGGGCAATTGAACCTCTATTACTTGCGCCGGCGACTTCTCCACTTGAATGCGTAACACTTGCGTAAATGAATGCAAGGCAGATTTTGTGGCGTTGTAAATGGGATAGATCGACCGGGGTGCGTAAATGAGTCCTGTGGTTATGTTGATAATTTTAGGTGCGGCATTTCGGCTCAGCATTGGATAGAGTTGTTTTATCAATCTGATGGGTGCCGTAAGATTGGTTTCGATTTCTATGGATGCTTTTTCCAGGGCTGCGTCATCTTCAATAAAGTCCATGGTATGACTGACGGCCGCGTTGTTTATCAGTACATTGAGCGCCGGCTTATGCGCTTCCAGCCAGCTTACCATCTTCTTACAATCGTCAGGATTGGAAACATCGCATCGGTAGGTAACAAGGGCTGCATTCTCCGCTCGTGCGGATTCAAGCTTCTCGCGCGACCGGCTACATATGATGATGTCGTTGCCTCTTTGCTGGAGCTGATTTGCTAATTCCAGTCCGATGCCGGAGGTGCCGCCTGTGATCAGGATTGTATTGCCAATAAGATTCATGGGTATCGTGTTTTGGTGATACGCCAAGATATATTGGGATTCAGCCGACTGTCATTGACCTATGTTAAGTCGGCTGAATATTTTTCTTGATTCTGCTCAACGACTCGGGTTTAATGCCTAGATAAGAGGCAATCTCCTTCTGTTTCACGCGAGATTCCAAACCTGGGTACGCCTCACAAAAATTCCGATACCTCGTTTCAGCATCTAACAATAATAAATCACGTTCACGCTTTTCTTTTGCACCATATCCTTTCTCCAGAAGCTTGATCAACAGGTCTTTCCAGGCGGGGCTTGTGTTTTTTAACGCATTCCAATCTTGATAAGAGAACACAAGGATTTCAGATGCCTCCATAGCTTCTATGAAATAGTATGAAGCTTCACCACGAATCATCGACGAGTACGAGGTTAAAAAGCTCATTTCGGGCATGAATGCCTTCGTGTATTCATTTCCCTCGGAATCTATATACAGATATCTAAACAATCCTGACAATACTATGGCCATTTTCTTTGGCACGTCTCCTGCACGGATAAAGAAAGCGCCGGCTTCTATTTCTTGCACACGAGAGATGGCAATTAGCTTATCTGCTTCATCCATCGAAATGCCTGCAGCTCGGTGTACCAGAAACTGATTAGAATGAGTAGGCACGATATGGTTTGATTGGGTTCTACTATCAGTTGCTAAAACGCTACGAAGTCACTCCGGCTCCGTAATGACACCCCCCGCTTCGACGATGCTTTGCTCCCCTTTCAACCCCGCTCATATCGTAATACCTGGCCTTTAAAAGGCGTGTCTTCACCTTCAGCCGGCTCGGGTTTGTACTGGGTGTGCTCGTAGCCCAGTGCGATCATTTTTTTGCTGAACTGAGCGTGCAAACCACGACTGGGATCCACAATCACAACTTCACATACGGGTTTTGCGTGCCGATCGATAAACTCGGAAAGAAGCTCGATGTGCTGCGCTTCGTACAAAATATCAGCGCCGATTACTACGTCAAATTGCCCCAAACCATCCTGTTCGTTTTCCCAACTGGTCTGTAAAAACGGGATATCATCAACTCTGTTGAGCCTTACATTTTCTGTCAAAAAGGCGCCGGCTTCAGGGTGGTAATCCGTTGCTGTAATATCAGCACCCCGACACTTCAGCAGCAAACTAGCCAGTGCCATGCCACAACCAACTTCCAGAATCCGCTTCCCTTCGATATTAAATTGTGCCATTTCGTGGGCAAGCACTTCTCCCGCTTTCCAAACAACTCCGAATAAAGACCACTGCGCTGATGAAATCCCCAATGCTTCAGCCTCACCGAGTGGGTCGGAAAATTGCTGATTGTCTCTCAGGCTTCGGACATGCACATCAATATCTCCAAATTCTATCGTTTGATAGCGAATGCGGACGGTTTCCATAATTGATCTTGAGAGATGACCACAGCAATTCATTTTGCCATGGATTCGCAGGGTTGATACCGTACGAAATAGATTTCAGTCCAGAGCGATGGGCCTAAGCCGGATTGTCAGATGCGGATTTATGAGGTAAAACCCGATACTTTTTGTGAATAAACGCGCAGATGTATGTAGTCTTCTTGATAGTTGGGAGTCTTTAGTGTGTGATGTCACAATATGAGTGATAATTGTTATTTGAAACCACTCAAACCGCCTAATCATGTCATTCTGACGAATGTCGACGAGTATCGTCGACGCAGGAAGAATCTTTGTGAAACGCCACGCCTAAGTTATTTGAACGATTCACTTCGCAAAGATCCTTCAATACGATCCGAATGATCGGATCTCCTCTCAGGATGACATGAAGGAAGGTCTTTTCTAAAGCAATCGTTGCATGTTACCAATGAACTTGTTACATCACATATTTAGTGGTTAGTAAAATGACGCACCCTCATTTGATGGGAGCAAAAACTAGCCACTGACTTACTTAAGGTTAGTATAAACAATATTTTACTCCAAAATCAAAACCGGCGACTCGTCTGTTGAGCACCAGTATAAAGCTGTAATATTGTAAGCAACGCATGGTATCTATAAACAAAAACGAATCCCAACTGATTTTGATTTGTTCAGTTTTGGCACTCGTTAAGAATCCTGCGCTGCCTTCGCAGGAATAACGTATCCGAAAATCTATACTTTTGTATCCTACATACAGACCACCCATGATCAAAGCCTGGCTTCCTATCCCCGCTGACTCAGACTTCAGTATTCATAATCTCCCTTTCGGCATTTATTCAGCTGGTCATTCGCCGCGTGCCGGCGTGGCTATCGGGGATCAGATCGTAGACCTGACAGCTACTGCATCACTGGGTCTTTTCCCGGATGTTGATCCTGCAGTATTTATGCACCCCACCCTGAACCCATTTATTGCACTGGGCAAACCGGTTACAACCGCGGTGCGGCGGCAATTGCAAGCAGCGCTCTCTGATGAGAATACAGTGCTCAAAGAAGCTTCTCAGGCTTTTGTAAAACAATCTGATGCAACCATGCACATGCCAGTAACCGTTGGTGATTATACCGACTTTTACTCCAGCATCGAACACGCCACAAATGTTGGCAAGATGTTCAGGGATCCGGCCAATGCGCTACTCCCCAACTGGCGGCATATCCCTGTGGGCTATCATGGTCGCGCATCTTCTATTATCGCAAGCGGCACACCCATACATCGGCCCAAAGGGCAGGTGATGCCCAAAGATGCATCCACGCCCGTTTACCAGGCATCGGGCCGGCTCGATTTTGAATTGGAGATGGGTTTTATCATAGGAAAACAAACGGCCCTTGGCACCAGCATTTCTACAGCGGATGCGGAAGATCACATCTTTGGTTTGGTGTTATTTAACGATTGGTCAGCCCGCGACATTCAGAAGTGGGAATACGTGCCACTCGGACCCTTTTTAGGGAAAAGCTTCGCCTCGTCTATGTCTCCATGGATTGTAACCCTTGAGGCGCTTGATGCCTTTCGCCAAAAAGGGCCGGCGCAAGAACCCCGGGTGTTGCCCTACCTACAGTATGAAGGTGATAAAAACTTTGATGTGAATCTTGAAGTGAGCATTACCCCGCCCGAAGCAGAAGAAAGTGTCATTTCGCACTCAAACTTCAAGTACATGTATTGGAATATGGCCCAGCAGCTTGCGC
>JBGCEN010000487.1:0-8014 GCA_045106435.1 Rhodothermales bacterium | reverse complement strand
TTAGTTTTTCGACCTCTCTATGTTCATTATCGACTAGTTCATTTCGTTTCTCACCCACAGGAACGCCTTCAAGTTGGGTGTTGTACATGATCGCCTTTGAGCCAATTGAACGCAGACCCCAAAGATAGTCCGAGGTCCCTTGATCCAAAAGAAATACAGAGTCCAAGATGCCCATTCTGAATTTCTCCAGGTCTTCGCGGTTAACTCGTCCATCGCGCAAAACTGTGCTCAGGAATGTCCGTGTGCTTTGAAAAATAGCAAACCGTTTATCAAACAAGTCCAGTTTGAGCTTTTGCCTGTTGGTTCTCCATTGCTGCCACGCTACATAAATTGCAATGCCAGCAATTAGCGGTGTCATTAGGGATGTTAGCAGCGGAACCCAGTCACAGATCATCTATTTGACTTTCAAATAGGTCACTTCAAACTGTTTGAGAGACCTGTGTTCTTGAAGACGATTGCTCAAGCTGAAGGCATTGTTCATGTCATACTGCTGGAAAATATCCAGACCCCGATCTAATGAAATCTTCCATCCTGTGTCAGTCACAATATGGCGAGCATGCGCTGTGCCTGACCCGTCAAAACCCCAATCGAAATCGACACCGCTGCCAACGCAACCTTCTTGGATGGCATCTAGGTTTTCTCTTTGCTTTCCAATATTCCCATCATCCGGAGCCGTTATGAGCGAAACCTTGATTTGATCTTCCGGTGCTTTGCGCTGGATAATCATTTCAATAAGTTCCATCACATTGCGGACTTGATAAAATAGTCTGATATACGGATCGGTAATGGTGATCTCGGTCGCGCCCTCCAGGTAAGGCCCAAAGAGTTTGGCGAAGTTTACGCCTTTTCGATTTTCTGCATATACTTTGTGGCCTTCCTCAGGACCTGTTTCTACAGGCTGGGTAGGTGTTGCAGGTGTTTGAATTGTGTTTTCCGCAGGTTTGGCTTCTGCAGGCGATATGTGGTCTGAACCGTCCTGTTCATCTTCATCAAGCATCGGCTTGAGATGATAGAATTGCGGGAACTCTTCCTCTTCAATCGTCGAAACCGGGTGTTTTGTCCCGTCGTTCGCTACAAAATGAAAATCGACTTCCGGATAAGTATTGTCGATGCGAGCCAGCTGATCTTTGACACGCTTTCGGTTTTCCATAGCAAGATGCAGCAGCTCTTTGACCTCGGCTTCAGTTTGCCCACCATTCGGGAAGACAAGCTTCAATAGACCCGACATGGTCTTGTAAACGGCGTCTCTATCCCGGGTGGCGATCTGTGGGCCTAAATGGAAAAATGCTTCATGGCGGTTTGAGAAGTCATCTGTTCGCAGGTGGCGCAGGATTTCCGCAAGATAGTCGACAATGAAGCCAAAGCCTGATGTAAACATCTCGCTGCGGATAACATCAACTTCCCAACCAGGTAGGTATGAGTGCAGGCGGTCAATGAAAGCAGAATCGTGGAATTGTTTTGGCAGCGCTTCAAATAGATCCGTATTCTTGAGCATGTAAGGCACATTGTGATCCGTGTTGCCTACGAAGGCGAAGCTGGCTTCTGCCCCCATGGGAGTGACGCCCCGAGAAAAGCTCTTATTTGCCATGTAGTTTTTCATAATGTCGACAAGTGCTTTATTGGCGGTTTTTTCCCGTCCAGCAAATTCATCAAAAGCCACCACATCCCAGTAGCCAACAAGGCCAATCTTGCCATTTGAATTGTTCACAAAGAGCTTTGGTACGGAAACCTCACCACCTGAGATCAGCTGTCCGTGGGGAGAGAACTCTGAATAGATATGTGATTTACCTGTTCCTTTGGGGCCAAGTTCAATGATGTTGTAGTTGCGCTCTACATAGGGGATAAGGCGCATCAACTGCAAAAGCTTGCTGCGTTTGCCAAAAACTTCTGGGTTGAAGCCAATGCTCTGCATGAGCAGGTCAATCCATTCATCAGTGGTGAATGCTTCTCTGGCTTTGAGATAGCCATCAAAATCAAATTTGGCGATTTGGATTGGCTTGATGGTCTCAATTATCCACGGTGAGACACGGTTATCTTCTGAAAATTCATATTGCACATCGGCAATACACCAAACGCCAGTGACGAGGAGTTTGGGGTTCGCCTTAACGGTGCCGCTATCGACGGCAACCTTCTTGATACCAAGATTATCAAAGGTGGCTTCATAGCTGTCGGTCTTTTCGTTAAGCGCGACGCTAACCTGATCAATAACCTTGTGTCGACCTTTCTCACGAATAGTCGACTGGATGAGCTTGGCTTCGCTGCGATGAACATAGTGGATACGTAGGATTTCTTTGACGGTTTCAATGCCTGTTTTGATCGACTCTTCATCATCCGTTGCACAATATTGTCCGAGCAAATACTCAAGGACATAGGTCGGTACGATGGCATTGCCCTTAACCGCTTTAACCAGATCCTTGCGGACCACATATCCGGGGAAATGCTCGTTTATTTTATTATCTAATATGCTCATGCCTCAGCCCTTAAAAATCAAAGTCAGTTGAAATACCACGCCGCAGTTGGAAACTATGACTGGCATAGTCTTGATAGTGACTTGTGCTGCTGATGCGCTCACGTAGTTTCAAATATACGTCTTGGTTATTAAAATTATCCGCCTCACGTGAAAGCAGGAATTTGCGGGGCATCTCCCTTTCCCGTGGGTTGTCCGACCGGTAATCAAACGTAAGCGTATGTTCGTCAGAGATTAACTTGCCGTCGCTTGCATAAATGCCTGCAACTAGCTCACGCGCCTGTACCTTGTCGGTAACAGCTTCACCCTGATAAAATGTGATGGCGATTTGCCCAGAAGTAATGATACTTTTCCCGGCCACAATGATTTTTACGGGTACTTTTGAGGTGTCGCCTTCGCGTTTCTTGCTGATTCGAAGAACTGGAACTACGACTTCCTGCAATGATGCGCCACCATGGACAAAACGGCTTCCTGCCCCCTTCACACGCATGCGATTTATTGAATTAGGGATCAGGACATCCAAGTCGCCGCTCAATCCTAAATGCCCAGAGGTGAATTTTTTCATTCCCGCAATGTCTGATAGGTTTTTGCCGATCACGAAACGGCGGTGCTTGAACGAAACCTCCCCTTGAGGATCGGCAGTAGAGAAATCGCTCTCATCAAGTGCGCGATGTTGGTAGAGGAAACCGTGGTCAGCCGTGACAATAACATTGGTAAAGTTCGCGGATGTCAGTTTACGGACAAGGGTGACAATATCTTCAATGGCGTCTTCTGCGGCCTCAGGCAGATATTCTTCGGTATCACGTTTATCGCCAACCGCATCAATCCGGTTGTGATAGATATAAACCACATCGTTATCCCGAAATAACGCTTTGCCATCTTCGTTTTTCATGTTGAGGGCATCTTTAGCTTGCAGTGCTTTTACGCGGTCTCCAGATCTTCCGGTTTCAAGAACCTTTTCGCGGCTGGCTGTTCCTTGAGTACTGTTTCCATCACTTTCCACGCCGCTATCAGGTTTTAGGGACAATGATTTGTTTGGAAGCAGTGAGGCCATGCCAAGTTGGGTATAGCTGGGTAGCATTCCGATAATTGGGTTAAGTTCAGCGTCAAATCGATCCAAGGCTCTAATTTTCCCAAGGCACTCGTCAGCAACTTCATAGCGGAGTGCATCAGAGATAATGACAGCCACCTTAGGTGCGTTGTTACGGCTGCGGATGGAAACGACGTTTTTCTGATAAAATCTGTCTTGGCGCTCAATGCCCGGTATCGACCATTCACTCATGCCATTGACTTGGTCTTGCCAAGCATCGTTGATGGTCAGCAGGTAGTTGTTTGTATACCGGTTCTCAAGGCTTTCATAGAGTTCACCCAGAAGTCCGGTTTGACCACTTTTCTGCATGTGGAAGATGAATTTGCGATACATTTGATCAAGACGGAACCAGGTTTGTGTATAGCGCTGCACACCTTCTTCAAGGCTTGTCATCCCAAGGCGAGCTTCACCAAGTGATTGGTTGAACTCGATTGCATAGGTAATGGCCAGATAGATATGTTTATAGCTGTCATACCAGTGGGTGTTTTGTCGGCCTCTTATGATCGATAGAGCATCAGCCGCTGCAATGGTTTGAGATGAAAGTGCGTGGACCAAATGTCTGATGATATGCCGATCAATAATCTCATAGTGGTCAATAGCGGCGAGTAAGCTGATGTCACGCTTTTCGATGTCAGCGGCAATGGCGAGAGGGTCAACATATTTGTTTGAGAGCGCCTCAAAAGCATCAGCACCAAGACGATCATTTTTCCATCTTCTGAATAGCAGTAACGCTTCTGCATTTAATTCAGCATGGTCTTCCAGTGATCTCTGGTATGCCGATTTGAACAGGGTGATGGCAAAGTCTTCAAAATCTGGGTTTTCAGACTTATAGCCATAATAAAGGCCCACTTGCCGCCAGAAAAAGTCCATTAGGTTACAGCGGCTCAAGAGTTTGATCGTATCTGCTTTACCTTTGGCAAGCTCCCCCAAAATGGCCTCAATAACCGTATCCAGTCCACCTTCAGTGCCTGCACAAACAGATAGCATATGAAGTCGGATCTGGGCCTGGGCATCGCCTTGGTTTAGTCGTTTCTTAAGTGTTTCAAGCCGAGACTGTGCTCTGTAAAACTCGGTATGGTCGCGGACAACAGCTTCCATCCTAGGATCAAGGCGTAACTCGCTCAGCCATATGGCTGCTTGATCAGCCTTGAAAACTGTACTGGCTAGTTCCAAGTCCAAAAGCCAGTTGTCTTTCATTGCTGGCGCTGGGCCTTCCTTGTATATCAAGAACTTGGTCTCAGATTCCTGTTTCAGAACGCGGTGCTTTAGCCCAAACTCATTGTTGGTGATCTCAATCTTGGTGACTCCATCAAGATGTAGTCCCTCATAATCCGCCCGCATGTCTTGGGCTGCATCATACCAGAAGACCAAGCGATGTTCTTCAAAAAGGCGGGATAAAGAGGCTTGCACTTGATCCGTCATCAGCTAAGCCCCGTCACTTTTTTAAGCGCTTTGCCAAATTTTGGATAGTTGGCCTTAACACCATCATCCAGGTCTATTTCGATTTGCTCTTGTGCCAGTGGGAATAGAACGTCGCGCTCCCACTCGGTCAGTTCTTCAATTTGATTGGCTATATCGGCAATCTCTTTGTCGGCCTTGGTGCGCTGCGCTTGTGTCAGACTTTGATCATCAGATTGCCGTTCAAGGGTTGTGCGCTGAGCTTCTAGTTTGGTGATGAATTCACGCAGGTAATCATTGAGCAGGACCGAAACCGTGTCTGATTTATAACGATGCATATAAATGAGCGCATTGAAGGTGCCTTTGGGGCTGGAGAACATCCAGTAGATCGGACGCTTTTTATACATCTTAACGTGATACGCATAGAAATCCTTTGTGAAGAATTTACGGATTGGCTTGCCAATCGCCTCTTCAACAAACTTGAGGTTTTCTCGAAAATTCTCTTCACCGAAGGTCACTCGCAGGAATTTGCGGAAACGCTCTGTAAGATCATCAGAGAACCAGTCGCCTTCAAGAACAGGAATGACGTTATCGTCATCAGGTTCAAAAGTTGGATTAGGAACCTTGGCAAGATACTCAGCCATGCCATCACCCTGATTGGCGAGAATTAAGCCGGGCTCATCCAAGCTATAGCGCCCAAACATACAGCCAACTGCATAATGCATAAACTCGCTGATGGTGTCTTTGCGGAGAAGCTCTTCAAGTTCAGCATTGGTTTTGTTGCTGCCGTAGCGGTAGTGCGGGTTACAGGTAAGGGTGATTTCGCTGAGGGCAACATTAGAATCAAGTTCATTTTTCAAGCCGTAAGCATCGATAAAAATTTGATTGTTTTTGGTCTCAACATTTTGCAGCGAAAGTGTTTTTTCATTCCAAATGTTTCGCAGTATTTCGTATGAATACTCCAAGGTTGACCTGTCATTTGATTGATAAACTAAAGGGTTTGAACTAAATTCCCAGGATGTTTCGTAGTTATTCCAATCTGTTTTTGCTATTTCAACTGCATCTGCAGATGGGCAATTGATTATTGATTCTACTAAATAAGGAATTTTCGCAATTACACCAGAATTGAAGTCTAATGTCGGAGCTAAAAACAAAAGAACTTCGTAGCTAACTGCAGAGTTTAATAATCCTAGTAGATTAAGCTTGACTTGTTTGTCTTCTACAAAAATACATTGTCCCTTTGTATCAAAAACGAATCCTGAATCATTGTAGCGCATAGAAAATTTTGAACTAGAAAGTGCAGACCAAGTGATTGAGTCCTTAAAATAGTGTTGAATATTTTTAATTGTTCTAGTGGGGCTGCCATATAGCTCTGCCGCAAAATCTAGTAACTCTTGGCCATCGTTTTCCCAATTTACAACATATTCATTGTTTCCAAACCATCGCCTGTTTGGGCCGCCCTTGTTATATGGAAACCACTTCTTTTTAGACTCTTTTGCTTCTTCTCGGTTATGTTTTCCAAAACCAATTTTGTTTAGAGAACATTCGTTCCAGAGTCTCAGGAAGCGGTCATTGTTGCTTGTGGCTAGTCCCTGCCGTGGTGAGGCGATTTCGCCGATAGGAGTTCCGTTCTCAAACATTTTTAGTATGTTTTTAGTCACCCAATATGCAATTGGACTCCCCGGAATTTTCTCGAAATCATCCGCCGAAGCCCTGAAGAACCAACCACAGTCTTTGTTTTGAATGGCTTCTTGCATCATTGATGCTTTTTCGGCTTCATTCATGCCATCAATGAGGCGAAGGTAATCCCCCTTAAGTTCTTTATGGAGAGTATTCTCAATTACAAATGCTGTTGTTGATACGACAGCTCCTCCGATTGTATCGAACGCCCGTTCACCAAGGTGTGCCATATTAACAATGGTGTTGTAGCTGAGCAGTTTTGTGCGGAGTTTTTCATAGGAAGACAAGAACATCCAAGACTGCATGTTAATCATTGCGACTAGGCCATGCTTTTTAGATAAAGCCAATGTGCGTTCCATAAACATGGCAAACAAATCAGACTTACTGTCTGGATATATTGATTTAGCATAATCGCCCAGTTTCCCATTCATACCCTTGCCGCCCATATAAGGAGGATTAGCCACTACCACATGATACTGTGGCGATAGGTACTCAGCCATATTCAGGATCGACCGCACACTTTCATGCGTCTTGCGAAGGAACAGGTTGCCTTCAAAATTCTTGGAGGAGAGGACGCGCTTGATCTCTGACACATCTTTCAGCTTTGGCGTGATCAATGAGCCAAAGTTCTTGGCATCAACAAACTGATCAAGTGTTTCGCGAAGTTCAAGCGAGAAGAGGTCGCGACCCACTTCATTCATATAGCTGGTGAGCTCTCCTTCACCAAAGCTGACATTTTCCAGCACACATATATTGGGTTTGACCTCCATGCGCATAAAGCGGCGACGACCAAGCTTGTTGGCAGCCTTCATCGAGAGGGCAAAAGCAGCGAGCGCCCCAGCACGGTCGTCGATTTCAATGCCATAAAGGTTATGGGTTAGAATGAGCGAAGGTATCTCAGTCGCGTCATAGCCTTCTTCTTCATATATTGCATACAAGAGATCAAAGGCATATGTGAGCATGTGCCCAGAACCACAGGCAGGGTCGCAAACTTTAAGCTCGGTTGGACTTGATACCCGAAGAAATTCAGTCTCTACCTCTTCTGGAGCGATATAATAGTCCATTTGGTCCGCGAGATTACTCTCTGGCTTATTCAGCAGCCACAATCGTCCAAGGGAGTTTTCCACAAGGTAGCGGACAATCCAGTGAGGCGTAAAAAGTTGCGTTGCTGCAGGGATGTTCTCCGGAGTGACTTTGACGTTCTTTTTAAGCCCGGCGAAAACCTCATCTTTTTTCTCAGATATATAGAACTGATACAGCCAGCCAATAATTTCAACATCTTCGCAGGCGTCAGCAGTCATAATCTCACGTAATTTTGCAAGGATTGAATTTTGCGATAGCAGATCGTCTGGCATTAGAAGTTCAGTATAGTCGTCGAT
>JBGCEN010000486.1:0-11745 GCA_045106435.1 Rhodothermales bacterium | reverse complement strand
CATCGGTCCCCCAGATTTTAGCCAGCGGCTTGGTTTTTTTAACGGGCATTGGCTCACGGTTTGTAATCTGATAAATCGCTTGAATGCGGGATTCATTTCCACTCATTTTGGTTTCCTCTAATTGGATGTTGAATATGGATGGTAAATTAATTGGCAATAGTCTGATTATTTATTAGGCAATAATCATGCCAATTTAGATGTTGTAGATTGACGTAAGTTGAAGCTGCTGAAATCAGATGGCATATCTACGTTGAACAACATCTTGAAGCGAGTGATTCAAACGAATACCGATACAGTAATTTCGCATCATAGCTTAGACGGAGCAGTTTCGCACCGCATTCGAGCAGATTCAGGCTTTGCTCTAGTACAGTGATGCATGAGTTCGCATACCATATCGGTGATGCAGGGGCGTTCCTGGCAAGGCGCATAACCGCAGGAATACCTGGTGTATTTTAAGGTTAAGCAACTCAGCCAGGGGCGGTCGGGCACATCGAGATTTTTTGTGATACTTGTGCATCACTTTACTAGTGGCTGTCCGGTGCTTGCTGACGGTTACGGTTTGCATGGCATCGTTGCATGGGCAGTGAGAGTAGATGTTCGGCAGCAATCCCCATTGCATTCCACGCACCATCCCTTTTAGCGTTAACATATAAGCATCTATCTGCTGTGCGCGAGATGACGGCAAGCCGTTTTTTGCTTATCTCTCCTATACCGCTCCCCACGATCCCCTGCCTGTCCGTTCAATGCTGGATGGATAAGGTAGAAATGATGTGCTATTCAGCTTGTGGTCTTGAAATGGTCTTGCCGGAGTTTTGTCGGAATCAGTCCTGCGCGGTTATGCATTGTTGTGAAGATAGCAACGAACGTTTTCGCCATGACAATAATAAAAACAAATGGTTATGCGCTTACCTGATAACTGCGAACCAGGTGGTAGGAGGTTCAAATCCTTCCGGGCGCGCCATTAAAAACAAAGGCTTAGCGTATTTTCTGCGCTGAGCTTTTTTGTGTATGCGTTGTTTCTGCTTCCTGCACCCACACTGCACCCACATTTTGATTTGGTGCTTCATTATCCCAAACACGACGCCTACTTTGGAGGCACTGCCGATCGGTGATAGGAATCCCTTGCCTTCAGGGGCGTTACTGCGACGGGCTGCTTAGTACTCTTTCCGGTCGTCGGCGAGCTGAGATAAGCGGAAACCGGCTATCTCCGTTAACATAGAAACTGTCTAATAAACTATTGAACTAACCGCTTCGCGGTGGCTTCCCAACCCTAAACTTCGGGTAAATATCGATCACACTGAGTAATGACCAATACCGGTCATGATTCAGGAGAAGATCGATGACACCATTACGTCAAAACATCATTGAGGCCATGCAGCAGCGTGGTTTCTCACCCCGTACGCACAAAAGCTATCTTGCTGCTGTCAGGGACTTTGCGCGTTATTTCCATACACCACCCGACCAGCTGCAAATAGAGCACATCCAGAAGTATTTTGTTTATCTGGTGCAGGAACGCCATCTGAGCGGTGCCAGTTGCCGGCTCTCCCTCCATGCACTGCGCTTTCTCTATCTTCAGGTTTTGCACTGGGAACAGTTTGATGTGCCGATCCAGTACCCAAAGCTTGCACAGAAGATCCCGGAACTCCTGACCCGCCAGGAAGTCAGGCAAATTATCGCTGCCTGTGACAATGCCAAACACCGCATGATGCTGCTGACCTGCTACGGCTGTGGATTGCGCGTCAGTGAACTGGTGACGCTGAAGGTGCGTCACATCGATGGAGAACGCAAGCTGCTGCGCGTGGAGCAGGGGAAAGGCGCCAAAGACAGGGCCGTGGTGATCACGGCTGGTCTGTTGGAGCAACTGCGTCGTTACTGGCTGACTTACCATCCCCGGGGGTGGCTCTTCCCAAAAAAACAACACGTCGAGATTACACCTAAGTATTTCTACACCACAAAAGGTCTTCAAAACTGCAAAAAACAAAACGGGCATTAAGAAGATCGGTGGCATCTATAGTCTGCGCCTACGCCACCCATCAACAGGAAAATGGTTTGCCCGTCCACAAACTACACAGCTGGGACACAGAAAAATGCAGTCCACCCTGCGCTATGTACTGGGTGTCAGGGTTTCAAGATGGTTCGATGGCAGTCAGTGACCTGGTTGGAAAGTTGGAGGTGAGTGATGGTACGCCAGAAAACATGAAGCACTTGGTTCGCCATTATCTTGACACCCTCCCCTCGGCTCAGAACAATTTGACTATCTGACATCGTGTCAATATAATCTGACGCTATGTCAGTTTTTATAAAATCTTCTTCCAGGCCGCGGGTGACTCCGCAGTTGGTGCCCAGGATCGGTAAATCTGAGCGCACACGTGCAGCAATTCTGGATGAGGCGCTCAAATTTATCTGGTCGCATCCGTTTCGCGATATGACCGTCAACTCTCTGATGGCTTCGACAGGCTTGACTCGCTCCACGTATTACCAGTACTTCAATGATCTGTACGAGTTGATGGAGACCTTGCTGGGAATGCTGCAGGAAGAGATTTTCGAAGCTGCCGAACCCTGGACTGTGGGCGTCGGTGATCCCGTCGCTTTGTTGGGTGATAGCCTCGCAGGATTGGTTCGCGTCGGCTATGAACACGGCCCTTTAATACGAGCCGTATCCGATGCCGCCACCACCGACAAGCGTCTTGAAAAAGCCTGGAAGCAGTTCCTCGGACGGTTTGATGATGCGGCTTGTGCCCGCATTGAGGCGGACCAGCAGCAGGGGTTGATCCCGGAATTCGATGCGCGCCCCGTTGCCATTGCACTCAATCGGCTTGATGCCTCCATGTTGATCGAAGCCTTCGGGCAACGCCCGAGGAGCAAGTCGGAACCGGTCCGAAAGGCGCTGACCCGGATCTGGATTTCAACGCTTTATGGCAGCGAGTGGTTCGGTGACAGACCGTCGAATCTGGTCCGCACATGAGCCTGATTACGATCTGCGGTGTTGCCCGGTTTGCCGATCCGCTTGCACGCAGAGTCGGATCTTTCCTGTTGCTCGTTTTCAGCCTTATGCTGCCACCTGTCGTTTACGCGGGTTCCCAGGCCGAAATCAAGGACGCTGATCCATCTGGCTTCTTCGAAATTGTCGATACGGCCCTCGTAGTGGTTAACGGAAGGGTGCGGTTTCACGTAGTCGGGGTGTCTGCTTACCCGGCCAAGCGCCGGGCAGATGAGATCGCCGGGCGCATAGAAGCATTGGCGCAAGATCCGATGTTCGATCCAAAGACACTTCGGATCGAAGATGCCGGCGCCTATCACCAAATTTTTCCGGGTGTGAGTGATAAGGCCATCTTGCGGGTACTGGAAGCGGATGCCGAGTTCGAAGGGGTTCTCCGGACGGTGCTTGCCGATACCTTGCGAAATAGCATTGCCGAATCCATCGATGACTACCGTCATGATCATAAGCCCGCCGTACTAGTAAAAAATGCACTGTATGCGCTCGCAAGCACACTAGTGCTGATGGCGCTCTTGTACGGCGTGTTCTGGGGCTTTCGCCGCCTGGACCTATTCCTGGAACGTCGCGTCAAGCGCTATACACAGAAACTTGAAACCCAATCGAAACGCATCTTCCGGGGAGAGCAACTCTGGGGCCTTCTGCACGGCGCATTGCGGATGTTGCGTGCACTGGTCGTTTTATTTCTGATTTACGGTTTCGCAAATTTCACACTGAGTTTGTTTCCGCAGACGCGCTATGTCGCCCATACGCTGTTCCAGTTCATGGTGACCCCTCTTGGCGATATGGTCGGGGCCGTCATCGATTTCATTCCGAGCCTGGTGTTCCTGGTGGTGTTGTTTTTAATCACTCGTTATGGGTTGAAGCTGGCCCGCAGCGTGTTTGCCGCCATTCATAACAAGACTCTTCAATTCAAGGGATTCGAGGCTGATTGGGCGTGGCCGACCCATCGGCTCGTTCGGATCGGGATCATCATCTTCGCGTTGGTGATCGCGTATCCCTATATTCCAGGATCCGATTCCGCGGCTTTCAAGGGAATCTCGATCTTGTTGGGTGTCCTGTTTTCTCTCGGTTCCACCTCCGTGATCTCTAACGTGATTGCCGGCTACACGATGACATACCGGCGCGCCTTCAGAATTGGTGACCGGGTAAAGATTGGTGGCACCGTGGGTGACGTCACAGAAATGCGTGTATTGGTCACCCATTTAAGGACACAGAAAAATGAAGAGGTCGTGATCCCGAATTCGACCATCCTCAACGGCGAAGTGACCAACTACAGCACCATGGCCCGTGACCAGGGTCTGATCCTGCATACCATAGTCGGGATTGGTTACGACGTGCCGTGGCGGCAGGTGGAGGCCATGTTGTTGTTGGCCGCCGAACGCACCGAGGGATTTCTCAAGGAACCCAAACCGTTCATACGACACAAGTTGATGGGGGACTATGCGGTGAACTATGAACTCAATGCCTACTGTGGCGATGCCTCACAGATGAATGCGCTGTACACAGAGATGCATCGCAACATTAAGGATGTCTTCAATGAAAATGGCGTGCAGATCATGTCACCGGCGTACAAGGAAGACCCGGCCGAACCGAAGATCGTCCCGAAGGAGCGTTGGTACACACCACCAGCGAAAGAGCCGGGATAAGCTTCTAAGGACGGAAAGACCTACAAGAACACGCCATACGCACACAGAATAAATATGGAAAGGAAATTTAGAGATGAAAAACCTGATGTTGGAAAATCTTATGTTGAACATGCTCGCCGTAACGGTACTGGTAACCGCAATTGCGCTGCCGCAGGCGCAAGCGCAGGAACTGACCCTGCAAGAACAGATGATTCATCGCCGCGCGGTCGAGGCCGCCGTATGGGGTATGCCGCTCGAGGGTACCCGTGGTTTTCTGGTCGGCACTCGCAACGATCTTGGTGGTGACTGGAACGATGTCGTCTACTTCTCTAAACCCATGGAGTCGCGGCATGGCTTCCTGACCGCGAATAACCAGACTCCCTATGTTGTCGGCAATTTCAACACCAAGGAGGGGCCGCTGGTTGTCGAGGTGCCGGGCGCATCCGACAAGGCCAAGTATTTTGGCTCCTTCGTCGATGCCTGGGACTACCCCTTCACGGATGTCGGCCCTGCGGGTGCAGATAAGGGAAAAGGCGGCAAGTATTTGTTCTTGCCACCCGGTTACGAAGGCGAGGTCCCGGAAGGATACCTCGTATTCCGTCCAGATACCTATGCGGTCTACGCAGCATTGAGGCCGGTGGCGGAGAAAGGGGCGACAAACGAAGACCAGGTCGCCTACGCCAGGACGCTGAAAGTCTATCGCTTGAGTGAGGCGTCGAATCCACCGCCAACGAAATTTATCGATGCCTATCCCAAAAAGTGGGACACGTTGCCGAAGTATGACATTTCATTCTTCCACGATCTGGCCGAGGCCATCGATGAAGAACCGGTGCTGCAGCGCGACCTGGCAATGATGGGCATGCTGAAGTCCATCGGAATCGAAAAGGGCAAGCCGTTTAATCCCGACAAGAGGACACAGCAAATCCTCGAGATGGCGATCAAGGATGCCTACGACTACATGCAGGATCTGTTCGTGAATCGTGCCTTCATGAACTTTATTGAAGGCACTCAATGGTCGACCTTTAACCTGTCGGTCGAGCAGTCAAAAGCCGGCTGGCCGTTCGTGACTGAAGACCGCATGCTCATCGATGAGCGCGCCAATCTTTACCACTACGCGACTTTCATGCCCAAGGTGCTGGGAGGTGGCAGCTTCTACTTGACCAACCTCTACGACAGCGAAGGCAGACTGCTGGAAGGTGAATCGACCTACAAGATGAATGTTCCTGCAGATGCGCCGATGAATGATTTCTGGTCGGCCATTGCGTACAGCTTTGCCACGCACGGTTTCATCGTGGGCTCGGAGCGCGTTGGCATCTCGTCGCTGGAGAAGCAAAGTTTGCAAGTCAACGACGACGGATCGGTGGACCTCTACTTTGCCCCGATTGCGCCGGCAGGTCAGAAGTCCAACTGGATCCCAACTGGAGAAGACTTTTGGATAGCCCTTCGACTCTACGGGCCGGAAAAGCCGGAGATTATCAAGTCCTGGAAACTCCCGGATATCGAGAAAATCAAATAGAACAGAACTGAATAAAGGAAAACTAAGTATGAAAACGCAATCGAGTTTACAACGAATTCTACAAGTCTTGTGCATAACGGGGATTTCAACCTTTGCCTTCGTGCCGGCTTTTGCTGCGGATCCCGTCAAGGTCACCGCCGACAACTACGTCCGTGCCGAGAGCGACTTTCAAATGAAAGGCTATGCCCAGGCCATGGACGCCTTCGGCAAGTTCGCGGTCCAACGGACGCACTATGATGTCGACAATCAGGTGACCGTTCGCGGCAACCGCGATACGATCTATATGTTCGGAACCTTTGACCTTACCTCGCCCCTGACCATTACGCTGCCAGACCCTGGAGATCGGTACATGTCCATGATGCTGATCAACCAGGATCACTCCATCCCACCCGCTATCTACGGGCCTACAAAAAAAACCTTCACGATGGAGAATATGGGAACCCGCTATGTCATGATTGGCATTCGAACCTTTGCGGATCCTAATGACGCTGCTGATATGAAGGTCGCCCACGCCCTGCAGGATGCGGTCATAGTCGAACAGGCCGACATCGGCAAGCAAGATCTGCCGAATTGGGACAAGCAGGGTGTCGAGACCTTGCGCAATGCGATCAACGTGCTGGCCGCCACCATATCCGACACCTCCACGTATTTTGGTGAGAAGGACAAGCTCGATCCCATCCACCACCTGCTGGGTACTGCTTTCGGATGGGGTGGGCTGCCCAGGGAGGCCGCTGTCTACGTCAATTTTTATCCGGAGAAGAACGACGGCAAGACTCCCTACACGCTCACTGTGAAGGACGTGCCGGTGGATGCGTTCTGGTCAGTGATCGTTTACGACAGTGAGGGCTGGATAGTAAAGAATGCACAGGACATCTATTCTTACAACGGCGTCACCGCCAAAAAGGCCAAAGACGGCAGCATCACGATCCACTTCGGGGGTGACCCCAAGGCGGACAATTACCTGCCGATCATGGAGGGCTGGAATTACATCGTGAGGTTGTATAAGCCGAAGAAGGAAATTCTGGATGGAAGCTGGACGTTCCCAGCTCCGAAAGTCGCTAAATAGTGCATGCATTCGCGACTTGTTTAACCTGTATAACATCGCAAAGCAACTTAACGAACGACCAAGAATAACGTTAAACGATGAAACAGCAGTAGAAAGTTTTAATGCATGTGTTGCGTTGATCGATTGAAACCTCAACCCAACGTGGATAGTAATAGGGTGTATAAATTATGTATAGTGAAACTGAGCCTGATTCATGGGCAGCCTGTTTCAAATTTTCGGGTTTTGTCATGTTACATTTCTTACAAACTATTGCCTGTTCGGTATTAGAAACCCTTTTGCTGGATGTTATCCAATTTGCTAGCGGGGAGGGATGGGCATGATACGCAGATCGATGAAGGTTCTGACGAGCCTCCTGGTAATGTTGATCTTGGCGGGCTGCGCATCTACGCCGGAGCGAGAGCTTTCTCAGAAAACACCGATGTACGCCGCGCTACCGAATGGGCACGATCCGCTGAATCCAGATCGACTTTCCCCCATGTACGTCGCGATGACGTCAGATGTCGAAGGCAACTTTATGCGCCATCTGGAACGCAAGCAGGGGCATGCGCTCAATTTGCTCTCCCTATCGGGCGGCGGCCAGAACGGAGCCTTCGGCGCCGGCTTCCTCATCGGTTGGCGCGAGAGCGGTCGGCGGCCCGAACTCGATGTCGTCACCGGGGTGAGCACCGGCGCATTACTGGCGACGCACGCGCTACTGGGCACTCCGGCCGACGATGCGATAATCGAAGAGATGTACACGCAGGTCACCAAGAAAAATATATTTGAGAACAGGTCAATATTCGGCATCCTGTCTGGCGCAGATTCCCTGAGAGATACTGCGCCGCTGCGATCACTCATCGCCAAACATATAACCGCTGAGACCTTACAGCGGGTAGCTACTGCCTTCGACAACAATCGGCTGATACTGGTCGGCACCACCAACATTGATTATGCCCAGACCTGGGTTTGGAATATGTCACTCCTTGCGAAGCACGGTAAGCTAGACCTTTATCGCGAGGTATTGCTCGCCTCTGCGTCGTTCCCGATCGTCTTTTCACCGGTGGAAATCGAAGGCCATCTCTTCATCGACGGGGCTGCCCGTTCGAATTTAGTTGTTCCTGGCATGGCCGGGTCGAAGCGACCAAAGCCTCCGCTGTATGGGCCCGGTAATTTGTACCTGATTTCCAACGGCAGGCTTAAGCATCCTCCCGAGGCTTTACGCAGGGCGCTCGGTGACGTCGCTGCCACAACGGTTGGTGTGATGATGGACCAATCGATGCAAACGGCTTTAACACGGTCCTATTTCGGCGCGCAGTTCTTGGGCTACACCTTCAAAATGATTGCGATCCCGGATGATGTAGAGATCGGCAGAGACCCGCTTGCCTTTGATCCAAAACAGATGCGTGCAGCCTTCGACACGGGGCGTGCGCTCGCGAAGCAACCCGACCCATGGTCGAGTTCGCCGCCCAACGTCGGAGACATTCCACCCTGGGCAATGGACGCGTTTAAGGCGAGGAACTGAGTCAATGACTCGCTTTTCTCGTCGCCCCACAGCGGTTTAACCGCGTGCTCGGATCGAAGGTGTGCAATGACGGGTATCTGCAGGGCAATCGGGCATAAATTATTCCGATAACCCGCAATAAATAATCATTGTCCCATCCGGCTTTCAGGCGCTTGGTTTTAACTCCGACCTTCGATGTTTTTTCTTGTTTGATCAGGTTCAAAGCAATATGCCTGATCACTGCCATATTCGCGGCACTATGCCCCTTGCGCGTTCGGTTGCTGTCTTCATCGAAGGCGATATCAAGCACCCAGCCAGTGCACGTTATTCTCGATAGCCTAGTGCGCACGAACAGCATGTTCCAGCTTCTCCGGCCCATCCGCCGACAGGCTGCTCACGAAGTAGCGTGTTTCTTCCGTGACTTTGCTTTCTGGCTCTCTTGTTGCTGTGACGGTAACGATGCTTCGCAAACCTGACCAGGCATGGGTCTCCTTTAACCAGGCGAAATCCTCAGTCACGCGAACTGCACGTGTCTCAATCCGTCCATGTCCGCCATCATATGTCACCACCGCTGCTGTTGGTGACAGGGAGGATGTAAAATAAGTTGCGACATCCTCATGGAGAAGGCCCTGGTTGCCCTTCAGGCTGAGGACATAATCTCCAACCTGCTGGATAATCTGTTTGGCGATTTTCTTCTGGCAACCCATCGCATCAATAGTGACCACAGCACCCGCAATATCCAGGCGGGAAAGCAGTTTTGGGTATCGCTGTAATTTCGTTGGATTTTTCATCCACTTTCACTTGGCCTAACACCAGCATGCGCCCGCCGATTATATCGCGAAATATGAAGGCAAGTTTGATGGGGGCTGGAATGCACTAGCTGGCTTTTCTCTACATGCCGGTGTTGCAGCCAAAGCCCGTCAGAGGGAGAAGCTGGAGCGACTCTGTCGCTATACCGCACGACCAGCTGTTTCCGAGAAGCGCCCGTCACTGACAGGGCAGGGTGCGTTATGAATGAAAAACCCCCTATCGTGATGGCACTACACACATCCTCTTCGAGCCCCTGGTTTTCATTGTCAAACTGGCAGCCCTGGTTCCAAAACCCAGAGTCAATCTGACCCGCTTTCACGGTGTGTTCGCACCCAACAGCAAGCATCGTCTGCAGGTGACGCCGGCTGGCAGGGTAAAGGCAGCAAGACGAAATCACCGCATGGTTCACAAGATAAGAATCCGTTCGAGCAGCGGGCAGCCATCTCCTGGGCGCAACGCCTGAAGCGAATTTCCAATAGAGAGATAGTGATCTGCCGCAAATGCGGTGGTACGGTCAAGGTGATTGCCTGTATCAAAGATCCGGTGATTATCGACAAGATACTCACTCACCTGAAGGAAAAAACTACTGCAATAGTTTGCATGCTGCCTGAGGTAGGCGCCACGCCACAAGATAGCCTGCTCGATTGTTTCGAATGAAGCTATATTTCAATTTAAGTTGCTGTTACTCTGGTGCAAGCGGCAGGGGATCGGTAGCTCCAGATAAAGAAATTGACCGGAAGCTGGCGATGGAGGGATGGGTTTTTTACCTGGAATGACAGAATTCGATAAAATTCGGTGTGTAATTCGGTGTGTAATTCGGTGTGTAATTCGGTAAAAAGTTCGGAGAAATTGAGGGAAGGGGGCAGGTCAATACCAATGGATTGTGTGGAAAATGGCGTTTATATTTCCTATAAGCAACTCCACAGTGTAGATATGGGAGGTGCCCATATATTGCTACCCAGCGGCATTGTTTCATCGCCATCGTACAGTAGTACACCTGCTTTGAACTGATTACCGGCCAGGCTGGAGATTTTTTTCAATCCCCGCAAGTCAATGGAAGAATAGTAAGATAGATGATCTTGGCTGGGTCACCGTAGTATGCAAAAGCGGGTAAATGCTACGTGCAAATCAACACCCAGAGGTATTGTTTTATCGCCATCGCCATCGCACCGCAGCACACCTTTTGTGTACTGATTAACTGCCAGCTTGGCGAGCTTTTTCACTCCACGTAGATCGCGTTCTTTGAGTGTCGCAGAGGCTTTGTGCTTCGATGCCGATCAGTTGGCCGCTGGATTTCAGATAATCCAAGAGTTATTCGTCAAACGCCAGTTTCATCTTGCTTGCAACTTTCTTCAGTCGTTTATCGCCTGTCCAGAGCATGGTATTTTCCGCCAATGCGGTTGCAGCAAGCAGATGGATATCAATATAACCGACTCCCAGTCCCATCAGTCGATTACCTTCGATAAAGTACAGTGTCTCTCCCGGAGAGGCGACAGGTGACTGGGGAAGGTCATTGAGCAGTCTGAGAATTTCATCGCGGTTGCGCAAATTTCCGCATGCCAGTTCACCTATGACAAAGGGGTGTATCAGTACCTGGCTTCGGTCAAGTAATTCAGCAAGCCGGGTATCACCGGAGCGCAGATGGTCGATCCAGATCGAAGTATCGACCAGGATCATTTCGCAGGATTGGACTGGCGACGAGGTATTGGTTTAAGTTTAGGCTCGCTTCCTCCCAGTCGCGCCAACCGGCGCGCACTTTCTCGCTCAATAAGGGCGCGCAGCCCCTCTCGAACGAGTGCAACTTTCTCGCTCACCCCGGTAATCCGTTGAGCCTCTGCCAGTAATTGGTCATCGATATTCAGTGTGGTTCTCATGAGTAATCTCTCTCATCAAAAGGCATAATATATGACATCATATGATGATATATTAGATGCTCTGATTGCGCAAGAACCTGTCGTTGAATAGCGCTTGAGCTACAGTGCTCTACAGCGAAAGCTGACAGAGCCTGCCGATTTGCCGCATAAGGTTTGTAATTTTCAGTGACGATTTGCAACAATTCCTGAACATGGTATTTTCATGGTATTGTCAGCTGTGTAAAAAGGGCTTATCTACAATCGAGTGGGAGTGACTGGCACTGGCAGACAATATCCAGCACTTGCTGGCATTAGCGGCAGAAAAAAGGGGTTACTGGAAGCCAGAGCGCGTGTCCAGGTTTATCATGACAGTTCTAACTTTGTCTTATGAAGGACC
>JBGCEN010000485.1:0-12482 GCA_045106435.1 Rhodothermales bacterium | reverse complement strand
GCCCGATACATCTCAATGTTCGGCAAGTTAGCCGGCAGCTTCTCTTTGGTGGAGTGTTCTTCGAGCAAGGGCACGCGCAGCCCCAGAATATCAAGGGTTCTGGAGAATGCTGCAAGACTGCCTTCTATTTCCACGCGTCGTAGTTGAATGGCTTCACGAATAGGGAGGAGGCCTCGCAGAATCAAAATAAACGTTGCTGCATCGGAAGAAATGACAAACAGTGGAGAAGGGGCCGGCCCTGTGTGTGTTTCTAATACACCATGGCTAATTTCCACGTAGTGCGTCTCGTTTTCAATGCGAAGCTCAAACATCATATTCAGATTTTCTGCCAGTTCAGACCTGAATCGAATTTGAAGTTCAAGCAATGACCAAAGGGGAGAGTAAACTTCGTACCTGGTGGGTAATTCGAGCAATTCGAGTCCCCAAGCAGCAAGATCTCTTAGAGTACCCTCAAGCTTTTGCCCGCGCGGTGTAAGCGAATAGGGTTCATCCGCTGTTCTGGGCTCCATCATTTCCCGCTGTACAATATCCTTACGCTCCAGCATATTGAGCCGGCGTGTGAGGTTTACTGCACCCATATCTGGCAAATTCTGAAGCAGTAATTTATATGTCCTTGGCCCGTGTAGTAACTCGCGGATAATCAATAACGTCCAACGCTCACCCAACGTGTCGAGCGCATAAGCAAGGGGACAGTACTGACCATAGCTGAATTGAGACATACCTGTTAGTTTCGCTGCTTGGTTTCGCTACTTGGTTTCGCTACTTGGTTTCTGAGCGATTGTGCGTAGATCTCTGTTCAGAAAATGACGTATAGTCGCCTGGCGAAATTGGCTCGTTACGAGACAAGAGATTCGAAGCCGTTATTTTTTAGCAGATATACGGGGTGTTCGATGTAGGAACGGTTTCCCTTCACTGCCTTCGTGAAGTGCCTGAATTACGTCTTTTTGCTGCGATAATCCACATGTTTAGAGAATGTGCAAATACCCCGCCATTATCTTTTGTTGTGTCGGCACAGTTCTTGAGGAAGGCATTCTCCTAGTGAAACCAATGGCGCTTTTGCCGAAGTATAGGTCACGACCCCCAATTCATCAGGAGGCATGTTTCAAAGCTCTCTGGATGAAGCAAGCACTGCAACTTCCCCCGTCTCGCAAGCTTGCTTCAGTTCCACTATTCATTCGAGTATAGCTCGATATTTCTTATTACCCCATCCCATGATGGTTCTTTTTCTATTTGCAAGTCTGTTTTCAGCTTGTGAAAGTGGACTGGTGCGCCAGGTTCATTATTTCGAAAAAGTGGGAGATACTGCTTCAGCCAGGCAACATCTGGAAGCTGAGCTATTGCGCCGGCCAGATAACGCCGAAGCCCGGTATCTCTATGGAAAGGTCCTCTTTGCGGAAGACGCTTTTGTTGAAGGACGTAAAGCCTTTGATCAAGTGGAAATGCAAACGGCCAGGTATAGTGAATCCATTCAATTTATGTTGGAATCTGGATATCGCGAACACCTGCAAGCCGGCATTGATGTGCTTGGCGTGGACAACGCAGAAGAGGCGGCACAAAATTTTGAGTATGCATCTCAGATTCGCCCTGAATACAACCACGGCCACAGATTGCTTGGATACGCCCGGACTCAATTGGGGCAGTTGAATGAGGCTATGCTGGCCTACCAACAGGCGGTTATGGTTGAGCCAACCGACTTTGAATCCTGGCACAATTTGGCAGACATCGCTTTTGTAAATCAGGAATATGAAACTTCGCGCACCTACGCCCAGGAAGCGCTTGGCATTGAGCCGCAAAATCCTTCTGCATTAAGACGGCTCGCGCATGCCCACATGAATCTGCAAGAAAACGCTGAGGCTAAATTGGCCTTTGAGCAATTGCTGACGCAGAAGACGGGTACAGAAGATCTGCGCGACTATGCATATTTCTTGTTTAATACCGGCAATTTTGAAGCTTCGTTGCCCCATCTGGAAACGCTGGCAGCCGTACCCGAACCCTCGCTCGAATTACTCAAAACATTGAGTGAGACCTATGCCGGCTTGCAGCACTTCAAAAAAGTCATTGGAGTAAATGAACAAATTCTCTCGCGCTTGCCGGAAGACAGAGGTGCTATAGGCAACATGATTGCAGCACACGAAAGACTGGGGCAGTTTGAACAAGCGCAACAGTGGCAGGCAAAATTATCGAAGCTGGGAGGTGAGATGTAATGAAAAGACTCCTCCGGTTTAATCCATGGCTCATCATTTTTCTGTTGTTCACCTTATTTGGTGTACAGCATGCTTTTGGCCAATCATTTTCTATCTCTTCTGTAGTGCCGCGCGCCTACAGCAGTGATTCTCGCCCTTTTGATCCCATTCGAATCACTTTTTCGGATGATGTGAACATGGCGTCTGTGGGTGTCGACAACATCGCGGTTTATGGTAGTGAGACGGGACGATGTTTTGGTACAGTATCTTATGAAGCCGGCACGCAGACCGTTATTTATGATCCACCCTGTACTTTTAAAGAGGGTGAACTGGTCTCTGTAATTGTCTCCGGTGTGACCTCTGCCGGCGGGGCAGTAGCGCCTCCATATCAATGGCAGTTTACCCCGCGCGTCGAATATGGTACGGGGGAGTTTAACGGCCCTTTTGAGTTTTCATTGGGACTGGGAAAAGAACCCGTTTCATTGTTTGCTGCAGATTTCAACGGGGACCTCTTTGCTGACCTGGCTGTGGCCAATAGCGCAGCTGGTACCGTGTCTATAATGATAAACCAGCGGAATGGCTTGCGCCGGTTTAGTCAGGTAACAGACATAACAGTCGGTATGCGGCCTTTCAGTATTACCGGAGGTGATCTGAACAGTGATGGTCAGATTGACCTGCTTGTAAGCAATCTGCTGGGTAATACACTAACGTTGCTGACTAATCAGGGCAATGGCGTGTTTACGCCCACAACCATTGAAACAGGAGAGCGCCCCAAACGCGCTGAAGTATTTGATCTGGATAATGACGGTTTTCAGGATATCGTTGTTGCTGCTTTTGGTATTGATGAACTATGGGTCCATCGTAACAACGGGGATGCTACGTTTGCTGCGCCGGATCGGTATGCCGTTGGTGCTTCACCATCGAGTGTGCTGGCAAGAGACTGGGATGCCGATGGATACCTTGATTTGTATGTAGCCAGCCTGGGTGATCAGCAACTCGATTTTTTGAGAAATACAGGCAGTGGGGGATTTGAAGATCCTATTGCTACCTCTCTTCCTTTTTCACCAGAAGCGCTGGTATCGGGAGACTTGCTGGGGATCGCAGACAACAGATATGGTGACACGCTGGTAGACCTGGCTGTTTCTGCGCAGGATAGCCGTGATATCTGGGTTTTTCAGAATACAGGCAATGCAGCGGCACTTCAGCCCGCAGTTACATTTGCTGTAGACTCTACCAGTTCGCCGGCACTTGGACTCGTCATCGCTGACCTGGACACTACGGATACAGCCGCCGAAGCACTGGGAATGGGCAAAGACTACGACCTTGACCTGGTCTCATCACATTTCATAGCCGGCGAGATTCGTCCGTTTATCAATAGCGCAAATACATCTTTTGCACCCGGCCTGCCTACAGATTACCCGGCCGCCCAGTTACCCATTGATGCCAATCCAACAGGCATCGCAGCATCTGATTTTGATGGGGACGGGGACATGGATCTGGCTTATGTGAATACAAATTCGGGGAAGATAGGCGTTTTGTACAACGCCGGCGGAAGGGAAGCGCCTCTTATTGTTTTTCCAGAAGCACTGGCATTTGGAGAGGTCTGCGTAGACGGCGACTCTACCCAAGCTGTATTACTGGAAAACAACACCAACTACCCGTTGACCGTGGAAATTAGTGTACGGCCAGACGAAGGCGTCTATTTTCCAGACACAACAATGATTACGCTGGCTCCCGGGCAGAGAGAAGCAGTGTCTGTGCTCTTTGGCCCATTGGCCGCCAGAGATTATGCAGCTGAGCTTGTGCTCCGATCAACCGTTGATGCATCTGCCTGCGGTGATAACTTCGAGCCCATTGTGCTTGAGCAGACTGTAGAGCTTACCGGTCGTGGTGTTCAATCTATGTTTACCGTTGCACCGGATACACTCGATTTTGGTGTTGTGGTAATCGGTAGCCCGCAAACGCAACAAGCGCTGTTGGACAATCAAGGGAATATAGAAGGCCAGCTTGCCGAATATCTCTTGAGTGACCCTGTAAACTTTGCAGTGCTGAGCCCGAACCTGCCGGCTGTTATAGGCGCCATGTCTCAGGGATCTGTTGAAGTGTCTTTTCAGCCTACAATAGCAGGGGATTACCTTGAATCTTTGCAAATTGTAACCGCCGATCAGTGCGGTGGTGATACGCTTCAGGTGTATCTGCGCGCCACAGCACTTGATCCATTTCCTGACCTGGAGCCTATTGACCTCGCACCTACGGCCGGCCTGGTGACAACCGGTTTGAGAACCGGTGATCCGATGCAACTGGAAGTCAGTATTCAGAATAGCTTCATCGCTGTAGCTGATTCTTTCGTGAGCCGGTTTAGCGTCACGCAACCAGATGGTTCTGTCCTTCCATTTGGCGACATCATTCTGCCTGGAATGGATATAGAGGTCATTCCCGGTTTGCTGAGCGATGTATTTACGTTTACACAAGAAGGTGCACACGTTTTCTGTTTTGATGTAGATGTCAATATGGAGATCGTTGAGCAAAGCGACGACAACAATCAGCTTTGTCTCAACCCAGTTGATGTGCGGCCTATGTTGCCTGATTTGGTTGCAGAAAACCTCTCTCGAACAGATGCTTCCATCGATCCGATTCGCCGAGGACAGCGCCGCGATTTCACTGGCCTGTTTAGCAATACGGGAGAAACCGATATCGTTGGGCCATTTCAAGTTGAAATTCGCAGCAATGGTCAGGTTGTTGCAAGTATGGAGTTTGATGGATTGGCTGTAGGCGTGCAGCAATCTTTTACTGCGCCGGTTGATTTTCCAGATACGGGCATGTACACCCTTTCATTCTTTGTTGATGGTCTACTTGCAGTAGATGAAATCACAGAAGAAAACAATGAGTTTGTGCTTGAAGCCTTTGATGTGGAAGCACCAGATGACCTTGCCGTAGAGCCAAATCCTTTCACGCCGAACGGGGATACGTTTAACGATGAAATAACTTTTCAGGTGACGGAATTTGGCCTGCTTGAACCTGTCCTTCGAATTTTCAGCTTTGAAGGCCGATTGATACGAACGGAGGCTGATCTCATAGATGGTTTTCTCGTCTGGAACGGTCAGGATGAATCAGGGCGTGACCAACGGCCCGGTGTGTACCTCTACACGGTAGAGGATGAAAATAATGTAGTAGCATCCGGCCACATCACTCTTGCACGATAATCCAGAGAAGATTCTTTATATGTCGAATATTTATTCAAATAATGAAGGATTAGCTCAGCAAACTACACATCAGTGTAGCGTTGCTGGTGGGGTAATGCGCCGGCTCATGATGGCTGTCTGTGTCACGACTTTTCTGGCCGTGAATCTATATAGCCCGAAGCAATCAGCGGCGCAAGAACAGCTGCTCGGGCCATCGATGAGCCTTGAAGATGCAACGTCGCAGTTTGCTAATCCAGCGCTTATGTCCTTTCAGCGGTCAAAAATAGCCCTGGGAGCAAAAGCTTATCATTTAGGCGTAGGTGGAAGTGGCGGTGCGCCTTTGAGACAGGGATACGTCATGTTTTCGTCTCCTTTCTTTTTGATGGACAGGTTTGGTATTGGCACACACGTCCAGTATTTCGATAGCCCGATCTACAGTAGAATGGCTATCGGAGGTTCTTTTTCGGCACGCGTGCTCCCGTTCCTTTCGGTCGGCGTGCGGGTAGAGGCACTGAATCTTTCATACAATCAGAATGAATTTGTAGGGTTTGATCCTGCAGATCCAGTTTTTGCAGATGGCTTTGGCAAAACAGTATTAACCACATCTTTAGGCGTTTTTGCGCAGCCCTTGCCCAATCTTCGTCTTTCTGCCGGCTTCCGGAATCTGAACCGACCCAACTTGTCTCTTGCGGGAGATGAGTTTCGGCAAAGTATAGAGTCATTCCTGGGCATCGGCTATGGCGTAGGGCCGGCGATGGCGTTGTTTGAGGTGATAGACACGTTTTACGGGCTGGAAACCAGGTTTGGTGTAGAGGCCGTTGCTACTTCAGGATCCTTTGTCCGTTTGTCCAGCAATTCTACGTTTGACTTGGGCCGGCTCGAAGGACAACTCCATGTAGGCGGCCCCATAAGTGTACACTACGGATATGAGTTGCCGCTTGGAGATTTAGGCCCATCTTCCAATGGTTCTCACACATTTAGCGTGGTATTTGACTTTGGCAGGGTACCAGAATTACCTGATCCTATCAATATACCTTCATACTTGTACTCGAATAGTATACCAGAAATCACGCCCCAACTAGCGCCAAAAGTCTATATCTCGGCATCTACAGATTATGTACGTTTCTACGAACAGCAAATAGTTCGTACCGTCGATGACGACGTCCCATACGAGGCGATTCAGCAACTCAGTCGCAAAGACCTGGGTGTGCTGGATAGCACCTTTGTGCAAAATCAGGCGCAAATACCAGACGAAGTAATTGATGAAATAAGTACTGAAGTTGCCCTGCAGGGGTCTTACTCACCGCTGTATCAAGCTTCAATACGTGAACTAGGAAAAGCATTGGCTGCTGATTCACTAAAAGGGCTCACTATCTCTGGCCCCGGTAGTCAATTAATGAAAGCAGCTGGTGTCCGGAATCGGCTTGTTCAAAATGGGCCGGCGCCGACAGATCAAATTAAGATCACGGTACCCAGAGACGCTGATACTCAGGCGGAAGCAGCCGCTAAAGCCGCTTTTTTACCGCGTGAAAACCTGGTCTTGTATGAGCCAGATCATACGATGCTGTTTCTGAATAGCTCTTTTTTACTGGAGAATGTGCAGTCATGGGAAATGAAAATTTCAGACATGGATGGCCAGGTAGTAAAAACGTTTAGTGGCAATGATTTACTCCCGACCAGTCTTTCATGGGATTGGAGAGGAGATGATGGCCAGCATATTGCTCCGGGTGTATATCGGTACGGACTTGAATGGGTGGATCTTACAGGAAACGCCTATTCATCAAATGAGCGGAAGCTGTATGTACAGAAGATGCTTAGGAAAATTACAATAGAAGTTACTAGAGATATCGAGGCTATCCGAAAAGAGGCGGATGCCGTTGAGATTAGAATTCAACATTAAGTGCAATATTTATGAAAACCCTCCCAATGATCAAATTATTATTTATCCTTTTTATTTCGCTCACTGGAGCTACTGCTGCCAATGGAGCTACGCCTGTTGCTGCTCACGCTACATCGGTGGCCTCAATTGAAGCATCTGCTGATTTTGCAGCGTTCATCTCGTATGGACAGCCGGAATCAGCACAAGATGCAGCGCTTGATGTTGCACAAGAGGCCGCCTCATCGTCGTTTTCGATGAGTAACCTGTGGTCCCTTACGGAAAAAGCCGGCCCGCTACGTTGGCCGATCTTTTTCGTCTTTGTGATTGGCGTTTTCCTCGTTTGCTTCAAGCTCTTTGAGCTGATCGCAGACCAGCGGGAAGCACGGCACATCGAAAACCTCGATTTCCGCACCATGGGACTGCAGCAGATCGTGCGCACCATCTCAGGACAGCGTGAAAACATGCTTTCCAGACTGCACGCGACCATGTTGAATGTCTTTCATTCACAACAGCAGCAAGCAGATCTGCATGATGAGATTGCAAACTTTGTGCAATTCCAGAAAGATCGATTTGATACCTTCAGACGTCGTGTTGATTTTCTCTCAGATACAGCCGGCGCCCTCGGGCTTCTGGGTACTGTTTGGGGGATTTTTACCGTATTCTCGCAGGGGCTTCTGGATGATCAGGTTATTCTAACCGGGATGGGTTTTGCACTGATTACCACCTTACTCGGGATTATTGTAAGTATTATCCTCAACCTGAGTTCTACAGAGATTTCCAGCTATTTCAACCGCCGGCTAGACCGCATTGCCGAGAAATCTGATGAACTTCGTTTCCGATTGATGGAACTGGTTACGAAATCTGAAGACACCTTACTCGACTCGATGCCGCATGATATGGCGATGCCGGTGATAAACACCGCTGGTATGCTAAACTCTGCCATGCAGACACCGTCTGTACAAGGTGGTGCCATTCAAAAAACTGCTGCTGAATACACGCCGCAGGCGGTATCCAAAAGTGCGCGTGAACCCGTAGCAAGTGCAAACAAAGTAACAAAAGAGACTGCTTCTGCAAAAGAAGACAAAGAACCTGTTAGTTCGAAGCGGTCTTCTGATAAAGAACCTGTGCAGAAGGTCGCTACAGCAAAATTATCTCCTCCAAAAGCCAATGAGGAAAATGGTCAGGGACAAAAGGCAACCGCTTCTGGTCTTACCGCCAGCGCTGCCAGTCTTCCCAGTCCTGCTATTCAGCAAGAAGTCAAGTCGATTGCTCAGGTAGAAGCAGTTTTTCAGGATCGTTTTTCTACAAGCAACTCATATGGCGACAGCGCTGCAACAGCGATTCGCAAGCCATTGATTGATTCAGTAGAAGAGTCACGGCAGATACCCAGCGAACTGGTCATCGTCAATCCTGTCCGTGAGGACACGGTGGGCAAGCAGTTGAAGAATCTTTGCTTCAGATTACTGGATGAAGATGGTGATCCGATCTCTGGCCGGCAGATAGAGATCAAGGTTTCCGAAGGCGAGGGATTGCTCAACGATGCGCAAAAACAAATTCTGCTTGAAACAGATAATAACGGCGAAGTCCGCTGTAACTGGCAGTTGGCGAAGAAGTCTGGCAAGCAAGCCATTTCAGCCCGTGTGCCAGGGGCAGACGATCCAAGTACACGCTACACGCATGGTATTATCACAAAGCCTGGCGTACCGAGGAAGCTAAAGCAGTTTGGCAACAACCAGGGCGGCGCGGCCGGCGAACCACTGTCTAAGCCACTCAAGGTACAGGTACTCGATGAGTTCGAAAACCCCATCTCAGAATGGCCCGTTATGTTTACCATCGAAATGGGTGGTGGTGCATTCGAAAATGGCAAAACTGAGGTCAAGGTCAAGACAAGTGTAAACGGAGAAGGGATTGTTCACTTGAAGGTTGGCAGTGAGCCAGGATTCAACACGGTTAAAGCTGCCGTGGAAGGTGTCGTAAAAGAACTGAAATTCCAGGCCATGTCCATGGCGTAAGCTCGGCTTTATCCAAATGGATAAAGTCTCGAAAGTAGAATTCAAAATTCAGCATTTCGAATTTTTTTGGGCTTGCTTTGAATTTTTTGAAATGATTCGACCCGGCCAACAATCAACCCCCTAAAGAAACCAGTCATTATGAGTGGATCCGGATTCATTCTTCGCTTTGTAGATGTTGTACTGATTCTCCTTTTTGGGTTTATCAGTATCTCCAATCTACAGGATACCGAAGTGAACCTACCCGAAAGTACAGAAACGGAGCCCGTAGCAATGGATACCGAGGAAGTGGTGTTTATCGGGGTATTATCCGATGGAAATTATTTAATCGAAGACGAAACCGTGCTGGTTTCTTCTATCGATCTGCTTCGTGAACATCTTGTCGCATCAAAACGTGCCCTGGGCGATGTGCCCTTGAAGGTGCGCATCAGAAGTAGCAAAGATGCCACGGCACAAGATGCTTTTGCCGTAGCGGCCATTTGTGATGAACTGGGCCTTTCAAAAGCACTGGAAGTCGAATTAAATCTCGCTGATTCCTAAAAGTAAAAGCTATGCTTGTTCAGTCGTCTAGCAATAAATACTGATACCTGACGACTGATATCTGAAAACTTATTAATTAGTACGAAGGCCTTTACATGCATCGCCGCGGATATCTATTAAGATTTATTGATCTAGGGCTCATCATCTTGTTTGGATTCCTGATGATTAGCGATATAACCGTGATTTCTCAGGTTACGTTGCCGGGTAAATCAGATGAGAATGTAGATTCTTCAACAGATGAATCACAAATTTACATGGGTGTTCTGATCCAGAATGACGGCCAATATGAGGTTGTTGATTTGGCAGATAGAACACAGCTTCATGTGGGCATTAAGTCTTCTGAAGAACTGCAGTTTGTACTCAAAACATTAGACGAGCAGCAACGTGCTGCCGGCAAAACACTCAACCTGCTCATCGAGCCGGCGCCGGCCTCCCACATGCAAAAATTGGTGGACGTCCTCGATGTGTGCGAGCGCCTTTCCATCCAGAAAAATATCAATACAGAAGCTGTTTTTCAGCAAGTGGCTGCAAGCGAACAAGTTTCTCAATAAGTGATTGGCGAATCCGTATTTGCCCGAATTATTAGTAGCCCGTAAGTAATAGAATAAATTTCATGATTCTTCCCGAACCCAGGAAAGACGCTGTGCATCAGCGGGGCAAAGCCTTCTTGAGTACCATCGTATTTGCGGCGGTATGTTATGGCTGTTTGCTGTTTGCTTCTATCTCTGTTGAAAAACCGAGCCGGCGCATTTTTCGCGAGGTTGACCTTGCCAGTTTTGCACCTCCAGCGGCTACACCTGAAATTCCAACGACAACGGAAGATACCAATACTCCGGACACGGAAACCGTTGAAACCGAACCTGTTGTTCAGGAAGCAAGCGCGCAATCGCTGGACCAGCTGGATCTTGCGCAGTTGTTTCCAGATGAATTAACCGTAGACGTGGATCCGCTTGAGCCGGTTGAAAATACCCGGAATGCACAGGCGGATGCCAACAATGCCGGCGAGCAAATTGAAGTGAAGTCAGGCGGCCTGCAAGGATTAGGATCTTTGGATGCATTGGATGATCTCGGTGGTGCGCCAGTGCCTGCGTCTCGTGGTCGGACAGCGCGTCAGTCTGGTCAGGGCAATGCCGGCGGTATTTCCATTGCAGATGGCTCCAATTCGGTTTCGCCGACCCAAAACACAAACACAGGCGGTACTACAGCGGTGGTGGGGGGCAATACAAGCAGGGCGGCCACCGCAGCAGAAGCAGATTTTAATGTTGAACGGTTGTCGCTTGACTCATTTGGCAATGATTATCAAAATCTCGAAGTACAAGAGCTTATTGCCTGGATGAAAGCAAATCCCGGTGAGATGCCTGTTGGGGTACGCAAGCTGGTTCGGCATCGCGATGCCTTCCTGACATCCGCCACGTCGTTCGAATTGGATGGCAAGCGGTATGAGCTTTTTCTGATGTGTAAAGAACGCCTCATGGAAGTGCATATCGTACTCGTTGATGTGGATGAAGCGACATACCTTATTGATCGGAGTTTTCAAAAACTTAGTACATATCTACGCGAAGGCAGGGTAGGGAGAACGAGCGCCCAGGGAATTACTGCAATTAACTCACAACGCAGTGCCGCTTCGGATGAACGCTCTAACGAATTCTACTCCCTCTTCCTTTCCTGGTGGGAAATAGCAAAGAACGAAGGTTGATTGCACGCTCTCTGAGGCTCTGCGCTATTTCTGATCTTACATTTCTGTTCGTTAAGCCATGAAATTACCATTCTATCTAATCCTGGCAGCCACGCTGCTGGCCGGTTGCGCCGGCTCTAAATCTTCTCTTGACGCAGGCCGAATGGGGCACGAAGCCCTGTTTATCCCTGCCGGCGTTGATAGCTCTGTCGCTGCCGTTGCTGATTCTATTGCGCGGGCTTCTTTTGTCTCGATACCAGATCAGGAAGTTGCCGCGACGCAGAAACAGCAGGGCATTGATGTCTCAGCCTTCAGTGATTCGCTGTGGATGTATCTGGAGATGTCGCAAGATTCTAGTGGGTCAGTTGATCCTTCGACTGCTGAATCTGCATTGCGCGCTGCAAATGCAGCGGTGGGGCCGTTAAATGAACTTATTCAAGTTACGCGATCAACAGATCTGGACAGCATGACAGTTGTGCGCCGGCAGGAGGCGCTCCTGGATCGCGCGCAAAAAGCGTTGGAAGAAGCGATTCAGTTAAACCCGTTTGACTTGCAAACCCAGACGGTCCTTGCGCGCGTTTATACGGCTCAGGCACAGCGATTGGGGAAAGAAAAAGCATTTGCAGAGTCCATTGAGGTACTCGAAAAGCTCACCCGGCTTCGCCCGGATCAGCACAATCTGTTTGTGGCCCTCGCCAACAACTACTATCAAACGAAGCAGTGGAATGAGGCCGCTTTTAACTACGAGAAAGCGGAGGAAATCTACCTGAATACCTACGACCTGGTTGCAACAGATGAACCAGTAACAGCCGATTCATTGCTGTTGTATCAATACGTCTCCAGGCAAGCAGACGTGCACGTACTTCGGAGGGATGCCGGCGCTGCAGTCACTGCGTATAACCGCGCTCTGGTCCTTGCGCCCAACGAAGAAGAATCTACTTTTATCAAAGGGGAGATGGACTGGATCAACTGGGACAATGGAAATTTGTCTGCCAGTTTTGCCCGCGATTCTCT
>JBGCEN010000484.1:0-8651 GCA_045106435.1 Rhodothermales bacterium | reverse complement strand
TCAAGCATCATGGCCCTCTGTGACCCCCTAGGCGCTCTCTATAGGGGGTCACAGAGGGCGGTGGCGGGTGTGCGGTAGCTCTGGCCCGAACCTAGACCTAAACGATTAGCTACGCGCTGGATAAAAAATCAGAGCACAAGAATTTAGAGGCTTTCTAAGAAAGCTTACTCCCTCGCCATTTGCAGCGGCGGAGCCGCAAGGTTTGAAAATTGATTGATGCGGCTCGAAAAGCGCAAAAACTACCCTAGATTTCTTCTCAAAAAAAACGGGGCCTCTTTAAATTTCTAAAGGTTTCTCTATCTCAGCGCTTTGTAACCACATGGAAATAAAAGGATAATCCGGTTAGGAAACACTTCTCGGGACCCAAGACACTTCTTGAACACCGTAAACGTGTTAGTTATAGGTTTGCTATGGGATATGCGGGGTCGAGTGGGGCTCAGTGTTAAAAACCCCTCTAAGCAGCAGATATCTTCTTAAAATGTAAAGATATTGAGACCGTCACTTGCCATGTCTTTTTCAATGTCTCAATATGCAGGTCGCATGAACCCTAAGTAAGTTTGAGACACCATGGCCAAAGTTGGATACGCCCGCGTCAGTTCTGTCGGACAATCGCTCGATGTACAGCAAGAGAAGCTGCGCGAGTGCAATAAGCTGTTTGGAGAAAAACGCAGCGGCACAACTGACGCCCGCCCCATGCTCAAAGAATGCCTGAATTATGTGCGCGAAGGCGATGTGCTGGTCGTATCGCGCATAGATCGGCTGGCCAGATCCACCCTGCATCTCTGCCAGATTGCCGAGACACTGCGCAAAAAAGGAGTCGATCTGGTCGTCCTAGATCAGAACATCGACACGTCAGACGCCACGGGTCGTCTGTTATTCAACATGCTTGGCGCTATCGGTCAGTTTGAAACCGAGATCCGCGCTGAGCGCCAAATGGATGGGATCAAAAAAGCCAAGGATCGAGGCGTACAGTTTGGAAAACGGCCAGCGCTTACAAGAAATCAGGTTTCAGCGTTACGCGAAAAACGCAAACAGGGCACCCTAATCAAAGATCTGATGGCTCACTACGGCCTCTCCAAAGCCACTATCTATCGATATCTCGGAACGAAAGACGCCTAAAGGCAAATTCAGGCCCCTAAAATTTCCTTAGCGCCCTATTCTGCACTCAACCCAACTCGACCCCATGGAGACTACGACTTCTGATCTGATCTTCTCATTCCCCAGCATTCCGCCCCTAGCCACGGTAGGATTGCAGAGAATGGATGCGCTACCCTCACCAAATGCGCCAAATATCACCCATATTTTTCCAAAAAAGCGCGTAGCGCCTTCTTGTTCTATAAGTTCTATAAGTTCAGGGCTTGTAACTCATTGATTTTCCTAAATATTCGTCGTTTGAGGCAAGAAATCGCGACTGAAAAGCAAGAAATCGCGACTGAATTGCAAGATTGTATTGCAAGGAGATTTGTGGCAATGCCTTGCTTATGGGTAAAACAATCGAAGTGGCTGCTGATCGCGCCTATGACCAGACAAAAACCGTGCTGCCTTCTGAGGTCGCGCAGGGTGTTTACATGAAACACGCGCCAAGCCTCAAAGCATTGAAGCTGATGCACCTGATGATTGGCACAGCGGCGGGAAGAATGGCCGACGATGTGCGTCACGAAATCAGGTTGTCTGAACTCAAGGACATTGAAGGCATGGACAACCTGACGCGCACCCGAATTGTGCCTCTGTTTGAAGAACTACGAGCCGCAACACTGTCTCGCGACGATACCGTGAAAATGCGCGTGACCATCGGCGGCTTGCTGGACGAGGCCGTAGTGGATTACCGCCATGAAGTTAGCGGAGATACCCTTATTTCATGGTCGTTCGGGCGGACGTTCAGAGAAATGGCGCGGGATTCAAACCACTGGGCAATCCTCGATCGGCAGGCAGTATTCCATCTGGGCAGCAAGTATTCCGTTCTGCTATTTCAACACATTGCCAGCTTACAGAACCTCAAGCACGTCATCAGCAAGCAGTTTACCGTTTCGGATTTGCGGCTGGTGTTAGGGGTGCCAGACGGCAAACTAAGTAGGTTTTCAAGCTTCAAACAATGGGCGCTTGAACCCGCCATTGCCGAGATCAACAGCGACCTGACGCGTCTGACGCTGACGGCGACCTATCACAAGATCGGGCGCACGGTGGCCGAAGTTGAGATCGCTTGGGAAGTCAAAGAAGACCTGACCAAAGTGAAGGCCGAACATGACCGCTCCAAGGTGGGCCGCAAGGCGCGGCGGGATGGAACGGCGGAAACGCCAGTGCTGTCGTTCCCAGAGCACGGCACTATCCGCGACACGCCGACATGGGATCGGATTGCGCGAGACAATGCGCCAAAGCTGGATGGTGGGCATGTGCCAGATTTGCGCAAGCTGGCCGATGCGTTCCGCAAGTGGTGCGGTGAAAAGTCGATCCCACTTGATATGACCAGCATCGAGAAAACATTTACAACATGGTGCAAAAGCTATTCACCAAGATGAAACCCTTTGTAACGGTCTCATGCGACCCCAAACGAAACGATTTGAGACCCCATGAATTACACCCTTGGAGCTGCTGCAAAAGCCACTGGAAAAAGTAAGACTACAATCCAGCGTTCTATCGCTAAGGGCCTTATTTCCGCGTCAAAAGGAAACAATGGGCGATATTCCATCGACCCTTCCGAACTGCATCGTGTCTTTCCGATTGTGAACGTTGAGATCGTCGCGAGACCGTCTCAAGTGGACACTTCGAGACCCCCTGATGAGACCCCGCTTCAAGTGAAGTTTGAGGCACTAGAGGCCATGTTGGAACGGGAGCGGGAAGCGCTGACGGAAATGCGCTCAGACAGAGACGCTTGGAAGCAACAGGCAACAGCCCTCTTGGGTGCGCCAGAAAAGAAGCGCCGATGGTGGTGGCGGTAAAGTTCACAAACCCTCAACAACCGCTTAGGTTTTGAACGGGGGGGTTGGTGGCGAAAAACGGGCCCGTTGCCAGCCCTGCCACAAACGAGCGTTTGTGGAGCAATCTCTGCGCGATCCCTCGCTCGGCAACGACACGGGAACATCGTTTAACGGGTTTTATGTGGTGCACGTTTGAAGGGAATTGGAGAGCGTGTTGTACTAGTGAACAATCGATTTCCAGTGCGCTACCTTTAGTGCTAACAACAAATAATAGTTCTCTGCGCCAAGGTTTAAGATATGAAAATTCCAGCACTTTCACTAATAGCGACATTTGCATTTACAACGACAGCTTTTGCATTTTGGGACATTAAAAATTCGGAAGAAGACGTTTTTGGAAACGTAAATGTGACTGCTAGCTCATTTGGTGACAACGGGAGCTTAATCCGCTTTGAGTGTGGAAGTTCAGATGAACCGTTTTTTGTTTTCTTGCTACGAGATAGCACTGGAGAAATTCCTGACATCCCAGCTACGTTCCTCCATGTTGATCAAAATGGCGAACGTGAAGAAGTAGATGCAACTCTGGAGTCTTGGAATGACAAATATGTAGCCGTAAAAGTCACTGATAAGGCGATGTTACGGCGGATTGCTGAACATATGATGGTTGCAAAAAAATCAATACCAGTGGGCATTACTATACCAGCTACAGGCGGTAAAATGGCTGATACGTTTAGCCCAAGAGGAAGTACTGCCGCAGGTAAAATTATCTTGAATCACTGCTTGCCAGACAGCGAATAGCGTTCATAAACATAGCTTTTCTTGTTGCTTGCTATGCGTAGTTCTTGAACCGATAAGCGCTGATATGTTACCTCCCCAAAAACCACCGTTTGTGGAGCGCAATTAAAGCCCAGCCACCTTGCGCAAAGCATCATTGATCCGACTTTGCCAGCCAGACCCTTCCGACCTGAACGCGGCAATGACGTCTGGGTCCAAGCGGATTGTGGTAGATATCTTGGTGACGTCTGCTTTGGGCCGACCACGTTGGACGGTCACTTTGGCAAACTTGTCGGCCCAGTATGGCGCAGACAAGTCTGGCGCGTCATCGTCAGAAACGGCTTTCATATGTTTTTTGTTCTCGCTCATTGGCTTTCCTCAAACTGATGATGCGGCGTGCTGCACCGCGTTGCGTCCAGACCATCACCACCATGCGCGCCTCCAGAAAACCAATCGTGATCAGGCGGGTTTCGCCATAATCCTTTCGGTCGTCCGCGACGGTCAGAGTCGCTCCCTCGAATATCTCCGCGGCACGCGCCATGTCCAACCCGCGATCTGCAAGTGTGGCGTCACGCTTAATGGGTGGGTATTCAATATCCATAATTTATGTTACTACAATAAATATATCAAGACGCAAGGTATAATCACCCACATATCTCGCCTCAAAACTCCACAATCGTCCGACTCTTGGCGGTCTCCCTCATGTGGATTTTTGCGGCTCTTCCTTTTCTTCGAAACCTGGCCGCAGAGTGCCGCCGTCAGGCTGCGCTGGTGGCACAGGCAGACCAGCTCCACACGGATCTGTCGGACTTCATGGATGCCGCCCTCACAGACTTGGACGAGTGGAAGTGAGGCGCGGTGATCTGGTGACGGTCGCCTTGCAAGGCGACTAGGGGTAGATTGAAAGTACGTGTAAAAAGTTCACTAGGGCACCTTGAAGGGCAAGGGTTTAGGCACGAGCGGTGCGGGTTGTTCGTCCATGTTGAGTTCATATTTCCCGAACCGGCGAATATGCTTGCGGGTGTATGGGCTGAGAGCGGCCGCAAGTTCTGGCGTGACGGGGAGATTATCTCGGCTCATAGTTTCCAACGTCTCGGTCAAGTCGGCCACATTTGAGAGCATGATGGCGTTGGCAACTAAGCTGGCATATTTGACCTGTTTTTCCTGTTCGAGCGGATCGCCAGTTTTGATGACGGGGCTGCCAAAGGTGATCCAGTCGAGGAAATCATTGAAAGATTCGATCTTTGTGGTTTCAGCGCGGATCGTGCGCCGGATATCGGGGTTGTTGACGTAGCGCAGCAGAAACAATGTGCGCTCGACACGGCCAAGCTCTCGGAAGGCCTGATATAAGCGGCTTTTTCGGTTGTGCGATCCAAGTTTGCGCAGCAACATGGAGGGCATGACAACCCCGGCCTGGATGGAGAGAACGACCTGCATCATATCCTGCCAATGCATTGCGATCAGACGCCAGTCGATTTCGCGGGTGAAGAGCCCGTCGATGTGCTGGTAGCGCGCCGATTTGTCCGGCCGATAAAAAGTAGCGTCACCCCAGTTGCGCATCCTGGGCATCAGACTGATGCCCAGGAGACGGGAAAGGCCGAACACCGGTTCACTTTGACCTTGGGTATCGGCATGGAGGATGTCCGGCTGGATCGTGGAACGGTTTTTCATGAGGCCATCGAGGATATGGACAGCTTCCCAGACGCCGCAAGGAATGAAGGTAGTAAACAGCGCGATATAGCTATCCGCGACGTGGTGATACGCGATGCCGCCATAGGCCCCGTAACGGATATGCTGAGCTCCCAGCAGATTGTTTTCACGCAGCGGGATATGGGTTCCGTCGGCGATCGCAGCGCGACCAGCTCCCCAAAGTTTCGGCAAAGCGAAGCGATCGTAGGCGTCGATCAGATCCGTCATTGCAGCTTCCAACTTGGGCGTGCTGATGTGCCCAGCGTTGAGCCGGCGCAACGTATCCGCGCTGGCGATTGCAGGAGCGTGTCGGGCGGCTTGGGCGGGACCGAGATTGCATCCGTATCCGAATGTGGTGAATACATAACGCTGATCAGCTCTTGCCAGCTTTGGATCGGCTCCGGACGGGGGGCCGAAGTGGCGCGTGAATTTAGTCCAGGAGGTCGCGTCCCTGAGGATATCAAGAAGGTGGCGCTCGCGCATGTGCGCTTGCACTTCTATCTCGAACGCGGCAAGTCCCTTGGGCGCGGAATTGCTCTCGAGTTTCTTCAGATGGGGGGCCCCGTCAGCGTCAATGGTCAGCTCCCCATTGGAAGGAAAGTCAGCGTCTACCGCCGCTGCGGTTACGGCAAGTTCCTGGCGCAACTGCGCGATAAAGCCCTCTCCAGTATTGGGAAGACCAAGGGGTTCACAATACTGTGCCAATCGCGTCTCACAATCCGGCCAAGGCAGGAGCTGAGTTCGGTAATCATCAAAGGTATCGGCACCAATGACGAAGAGATCACCGGCCTGCAGGGCTGTGGCCAGATAAATGAACACACAAACTTCGAGGGCGCGACGCTCTATCACGACACCATCTGTGCGGTGTTTCGTCATGAATTTTTGCCAGCGCCGCGAAGCAAAACTCAGGTCAAGCAGCCCGTCCAGCTCATCACGGCGCGTGGTGCGATGCTCGATGACAACCGACAATGCTTCGAGCAGGCTTTTATCTTGGGTCGCCGAACGGATATCCATCTGTTCGAGCAATCGAAACAGAAGGCCACGGGTTTTGGCGTGGATCGGCCACAGCAGCGGCAGATCGTTGTTGTTGTGCCAGGCGCTGACCGTTTCGCATTGCCCCGACAGCGCTTCGATGCCACCTTGCTTGGCCAGCAGAGCACGGATGCGTTGCCCGACATCGGTATCATTTGCGCTTTCTTTCGCAGCTTCAAGTACCTCCCCCAAGACGCCCACCAGTTTTTCCTCAATGCCTCGGTGCTGTTCCTGGAGCGCTTTGAGCTTTTCTTTGGCGGCGGCCTGCGTCTTGCGCACGCGGCGCAACAACATTTCAATCAGCTCATCACGACATTGCGCACGGACCCGTCGCAAAAGGCTCAGGACCAGAATATAGCGCCGACCGGGCTGGGTGATGGCACGCAGCTCGCTTACTTCCAAGGCGCGGGCTTCAGAGGCAAATTGCCGGAGCTTTGTGTGGCTAATGCCATCCAGAAGCGGATCAGGATCAACCAGGCCGGTCAGCCAATCGAGGCGTTGCGTCCACAGTTTGATCGTCGCCGGGCGCGCCGTGCCCGGCGTTTGCTTCAATCGGTTGAAAGAAGTTGTCGCCGCACCTTTCGAAACCACCAAAAGTTCGTCAAGCATCGTGGCGATATCCGGTGTCAATCGCGCCATGACCTGCCTATACATGCGTGTGTGGACCTGAGCTCGAAGATGGTTGACCAGCCGGTCCAGCCTGCTAAAGGCTGGCAGATCGATCGAGGCTTTACCAAGGACTTCAATGGATCGGTTGATCAGGTCCGCTGGATCACTCATCATTTCGGCCGCTGCAACCACGATGCCCGAAATCATTTGCACGCCCGTCTCAGAAAATGGCAACACGCTGAGATGCCTGCGCACCTCTGTGCGATAGCGGTGGAGCATCGTCTTTTGACGGACTTCATCGAGCAACGGTGTTGTGCTCGCCAGATTCAGTTGCGCAGCCAGATGGGTAATTATGCCGACATGAACGGCGCACGGCGCTGGAAAGTGACCCCAGTCCTGGCGGCTCTTCAACAAAACCGCCAGCGTCAGGCGACCAGCATCACTGGATGCCTTGTTACGAACAAAGAACAGGTCGACTTCATTCAAGTGGTAGCGGGCGGTCAATTCCTCGACCGTCATAGGGGTGCCTGGACGCGGATAGGCAGTGCGGTCAATCGCGGTCATGAAGTGTCCGGAAAAGGGTTCGCCAAGGGCTTGGCAAAACATGCGTAAGTTGAAGGACTTAGGAGATAGCGTTTCAATGTCCAAAAAGGAATACATTAATGGACATCGAAAGCTACAAAATCGGACAGCGCTCTATTTGCGCGTCTCCACGCCGGACCAAAAACCAGATCTCCAATATGATGGTTTGCACGGCTATGCTGATCGCGCCGGGTTGCAAATCGTCGGAGATTACTGCGACATCGCAGTATCGGGCCGTCGCGAAGGGCGCCCCAGCCTCAACGCTCTGATGACAAGCGCACGCAATCACGAGATTGACTGCGTCTTGGTCTGGAAATTCGACCGCTTCGCCCGCTCAACCCGGCACCTATTGACCGCCCTTGAGGAATTCGACCATCTTGGCGTGCGCTTCATCAGCGTCCAAGATCAGATCGACACCGCAAGCCCGATGGGGCGCGCTATGTTCACCATCATCGGCGCGATGGCCGAACTGGAGTCATCACTGGTCAGTGAGCGCGTCACCGCTGGCATGAAGGCTGCTGCTGCTCGCGGTAAGCACCTCGGGCGTCCACCGCTAGCGCACCGACTGGTCGTCGACATCGAAAACTATGCGGGCACTACTTCTCTCAGTGTCCGGCAAATCCACAAGAAAATAAATGAAAAGGCGAGCCGTGGCCGTGTCGGAGAAATTGTCAAACGGGTTCGCACAACAGAACCATCGATCGAGTGAACTTTTTACACGTACTTTCAACCTACCCCAACATACTGAAAAATATGATTTCAGAATTTGAAACGGCTCTCAAACGAGGGTTTGCGACACCCCTGAAAAGTAGAGCAGAAACGGTGTAAAATGTATTTCATAACCCATTTTACAATCAAGTTTTCGCAAACGGATTGCAAATTCTGATACGAAATTGGCTTAAGGTGTCATTCTGCACCCAGCCGGAACAGACCCCATTCTGGCCATGGTTGCTCCAAAAAATTGATGTTCTCAAAACCTTCGTTTTTGGAATGCCAATATGGCAGGATAGAAAATCATCAAAAAGCCAGCCAATCATGCGCGCTTTTCTTGTT
>JBGCEN010000483.1:0-33136 GCA_045106435.1 Rhodothermales bacterium | reverse complement strand
TTTCGCGAGCATCTGCCGGCAACGATGACGTGGCTGTCTGAACATCCCCAACGCATGCTTCCCTACCTGTCTGAATACCAGGATTTGCTTAAGGTTTGTATGTACTTCAAAGATCATCCTCGTCCTGATTGTTACATCCGGGAATTGCCCATTGAAGTGCACACGAAATTTATCGAGACCCACACCGGCATCCTAAAGCCACTCCTGGAAGCCATTTTGCCGGAAGAAGCAATCGATAATACTGCAACCCGCTTTACGCTCCGGTTTGGATTAAGAGATGCTGAGGCGCTTGTTCGTTTACGGCCGTTATCCGCGCAGGTCAGGCAGGAACTAGAATTACCGTATCAGGAGTTGGCGCTTCCGGTTGTTCATTTTGCAGACCTGGATTTTAGCGGACGGACGATTGTCATCATCGAAAACCTGATGACCTATCTGACGTGGCCGGCGCATTGCGGCGATCTGGCAATTTTTGGCAAGGGATTCCAGGCCGGCTTGTTGAAGCACAACCAGAGTTTGTCTGCTGCAACCCTGTTATACTGGGGAGACCTCGACGCACAAGGGTTCATGATTCTCTCGCAGTTACGCGCATCATTCCCTGGAGCCCGCTCCTTTTTGATGGATCTTCAGACCTACGATACCTACGCGCAGTTTGTCGTCGAGGGAAAACCCTGTACAGCAGCCGAGCTGCCCGGGTTAACGGATGAGGAAGCGATGCTATTTGATCAGCTCAGGAGAGAAAACCGCCGGCTTGAGCAAGAGCACCTGCCGTTGCGTTATGTCAAGCAGAGGTATGGGGGCAATCGCATTTAGAATGCGAATTAAGAGTTGAGCGCTTCAGTCCAAGAAACACAACGAATAAACGTGTCTTCCCCGACTTGATCGGGGATTCATGAGAGCATGAGGTGTGAACTTCCCCCGTTTTCACAGACAATAAGCTCTCGCCGCAGTGGTTCAAACAGACGAGTTGCAAATCCCAACCCGGTGAGTAACAGCTCCTCAGATCGCTCGATACGATGGTTCAACAGTTCGAGTGAGACGCTCCGTTTCTCCATATTTCGGCTGCCGGCACAAGCAGGCCTGGGCCTTGTTTCGATTGGAGGTAGTAATGCAATTGCCAGAATCAGTTTCGTCATTAATTTTGCTCAAATGGTACTTTTGCGAAGTATATTATATGATGCGACACAGCCTAAAACGATGTATTGGCAATGATTCGAGTAACACGCCCTAAACTACCACGCCCAAAAGTCGTGGATATATCATGCTTTAAAAGCGTATTCCTAAGAACCTGTCTACGATCTCAGGTACTATTTTGCGAAATATTCCTACCGATAAATGACCCCAAGCAAAAACTTCCTCATCTGGGACAATCACGCCTGCATGCCGCTGCGTTCGGATGCTTCGTTCTTACCGCAACTCAGTCGATATCAACAGAGCGGTGTGAATATGGTTGTACTCAACGTCATGTTCGACAATATCATGACGTGGCACGAAGGCATAAAAGTCCTGTCCTTTATGCGTTCCTGGCTCCTGGATCGACCAGAAGAATTTTTACTGGTGTCCACTCCGGATGACATCATCAAGGCCGCTTCCGAGGGAAAGCTGGCTGTTGCCTTCGACATCGAGGGCATGCGTGGCCTGGATGGTGAGTTGTCTATGATTCAGACGTATTACGACCTGGGCGTGCGCTGGATGCTCATCGCATACAACCGCAACAACGAAGCAGGCGGCGGATGCATGGATGACGATACAGGCCTCACTAAATTCGGGCGGCGTGTGATCCGGGAAATGGAGCGCGTTGGTATGATGCTCTGTTGTAGCCATACGGGCGAGCGCACATGTATGGATGCTTTCGAGTGGGCCAAAAACCCTGTGATGCTCACCCATTCCAATCCCAAAACACTTGTTGATCACCCAAGATGTGTGTCGGACGATGTCATGAAGGCCTGCGCCGGCACAGGGGGAATCGTTGGCGTGACGGGATTCGGCACCTTCCTTACCGACGGCGACACCTCCACCGAGAATTACTTTCGGCACATCGATTACGTAGTCCAGCTTGTAGGACCCGAGCATGTTGCCCTTGCGTCAGACTATGTATTCGACCCGGATGAACTGGCATCTTTTATGTCGAACCCGCTCCTCGGCTCATCACCTTCCGTTCCCTCCATGCTTGCACCATCCATGTTTGCACCAGAACAGTTTCCGGAGCTCACCAATGTGATGCTCAGAAGTGGATACAGCGACGGCGACGTGGCCGGCATCATGGGCCAAAACCTTTTACGCCTCGCCCGAGCAATATGGAAATAAAAGATGTTACGGTAATTGGAGCAGGCCTGATTGGCTCAGCAGCAGCCCGTCATCTGGCAGAAAACGGCCTTTCCGTAACGCTTATTGGAGCGGTTCAGGGCAACGAGGATGGGGTTCATGCCAGCCATTATGACGAAGCCCGTGTCACCCGATACATTGGCCCGGATGTCGTATGGTCAGATCTGGCAGCAGCGTCCATTTCTCGATATGCAGACATCGAAGCACGCGCCGGCATCAAATTCCATACGCCGTGTGGCCACCTGAGATGTGATCTACCAAACGATCATCCAGAAAGCGTACTTGCATCTGTACAAGCAGTACGAAATCATCTGAAGAATGATGGTTGGGAAATACCCCGGCATGACATCGAAACGCGGTTTCCGTTTCTCTCCTTTCAAAAACATGCTGTATTCCACTGGGATTCCGGACCAGCCGGCATCATAAACCCCCGGCGGTTGATCGAAGCACAAATTGTACTGGCCAGTCGCTCCGGAGCAAACATGGTTCAGGGTGTTTGTACTCGTATTGAGCGACAAGGTCATTCGTTCATCGTGCACGACAGCCTGGGCAACAAGTATCTCTCAGCCAACGTGCTCATTTGCACAGGAGCCTACACAAACCGTTTTCCCCTGACGCCTAAACCTCTGAAACTGGAGGTCCGCCCGGAAACCGTTGTTTTGATGGAAGTAAGCGAGGAACTTCAAACACGGTTGGCACAAATGCCAGGCATTATCTGGAATTTCGACCACCTCCCGCGCGCCTCAAGCGTTTATGTACTGCCTCCTGTAAAGTATCCAAACAAACGCATCTATGTGAAAATAGGGGCAGATTACGACCGGAATGTCCAGGTTAATACGTTGAGCGAAATGCACGCTTATATGACTTCCAATGGTAGCGTCAGAACAAAGCATCTGCTCATCCCCATATTACGCGCTTTAATCCCGGAACTGGCAGCCGCTCCTGTAATCTCGAAACCATGCCTGCTCACATATACGCCAGGCGGCTATCCCATAATCGACGAATTGGAGAAGGGATGGTACGTTGCAGCCGGCGGATGCGGCAAATCGGCGAAGTCTTCCGATCAGATCGGAAAACTTGCAGCAGATCTCATTCAGAAAGCGCGCTGGGGAACGTTCAATCCGTCAACGTTTGCTGCTCCAGGTTGAGGGCGGAAACGCTCTATCGGGGCAAATATCAACAAAAACCTAAAACGATTGCTGATCATTTGCGCAAGCATCGGCTCGATTCAGGACTCGGGTAAAAGGAGGTTTCGCGTATAATTGGTGTCACAGGCCATGATTTCTGCGTGGGAACTGAAGCCTGTTGAGCCGGCTGTGAAGCACATTCCGAAGATCATTGAATTCCTCGGCTATCTACCTTTTGAGAGAGGTGAGACGCCTGGGCAGCGGATTATCATCCATCGGAAGACACTCGGATTTTCTCATTATCAGTTTGCCAAGAAACTCGGCGTGGCTCCGTGCACGGTTATGAATTGGGAGCACGACAAAGTGAAGAATGTGGAGAAAAAGATTCGACCCTATCTGGCTGGTCTGGTGGAGTTTGATTAGCCTCTGCTACCATGACTGGGTCAGCAGATTCTCTACTTCCTCAAAATGCTGGTCACGAGTGACAAGCGTTAAATCGTAAAGCATTGCCGTCGCAGCAATCCAGATATCATTCTCCGGGATCGGGCGACCTTTGGCTCGAAGTGTATTTTTGATCTCCCCATATTTCCGAGCGACATTCTCATCACAAGAAATAACTACGCTGTTTTCTGCCAATTCCTCAATGCGTTCGATATTGTCACGAGGCTGCTGAGATTTGAACGCCCCGTAATAAAGTTCACCAAGCACTACATTTGACAGAAAAACCTCGGTTACTTCACCAAGGGCTTCGAGGACATTTTTTTCGCCGGCCAGAAGTGCGATCACAATATTTGTGTCGAGCAGACACCTACCACTCATTCTCGTCTACCTGCTCACAGCCTTCAACAACGGCCTTTTTAATGCTTGCTGCATTTTCAGCATCAATGACACCGGCAAAACGCAGATAAGCATTCCCTGGCAAACCTTTGATCGAATGCTTTCCCAATGCCTCGGCAAAAGCCAACACTTGCTGCTGCTTCTCTAACGCAAGCTGGCCGAGTTGATCGAGTATTTTTTTCTGGATGGCAGGATGTACCATGGTTCTTGGTTTGGGCAGGTTGCTTGAAACGTATAAATGTAACGATTCCGATCCGAACTTGTTTACACAACTTACAAAAGAGTAGCCAGCCGGCCCTTTAAAAACACAAAAAAGCCCCGAACTTCTGCCCGAGGCTACCGCGGAGGGGATTGCTCCGCGCACAAGTTGTCACTTCCGGTTAAGAGCCAAAACGGCCTATTTAGGCAAATATCCGCAAAAAAACTCAAAACGGTTGACGATCATATCCGCAAGCGCCGGCTCGATTCAGGACTCAAACAGAAGGACGTTTCGCGCATAATTGGTGACATAAGGGCCATGATTTCTGCGGGGGAACTGAAGCCTGTTGAGCCGGCTGTGAAGCACATCCCGAAGATCATTGAATTCCTCGGCTATCTACCTTTTGAGAGAGGTGAGACGCCTGGGCAGCGGATTATCATCCATCGGAAGACACTCGGGTTTAATATGTTGCTGGTGGGGCAGATTACTATCCATAGTAAGCAAGACATCGAAGTGAGGAGTTGCTTCTTTCAAAAGCTTTCCGTTCGTCAGCCCGCTTCCACCCTTCTTCTGATACGGTAGAGACATCCAAATCTGAGGAGAAGAGGCGCTTTAACCGCCGATCTACATTTTCATCAAGCAGCACACGCTTCATCAAGATCCAGGGCTGATTCGTTTTACAGGCCAGAAAGGAGAGTTGACTGGAGTACATCTGCCGAATCTACTTGCACCATCGATATTTCCGCGATAGCTTGCAAAGCCACCATGGCTCTTGCGGCTTGACTTGGCCGCCGCGTTGATCTATATATAGTTCTCCCAATGACAAGACTATTTACCACTATCAATGAGTCTCATGTGGATTCAGTAGATATTTCTCAGCCTGTAATACTCGCAGAAATATCTCCGGGGCATTATAATTTGATTGACGGAAATCACAGAATGGAAAAAGCGCGTAGGCTGAAAATGAAGCGCATATCAGCCTACAGGTTAAAAGCCGAACAACACGTGGGATTTCTGACCAGCAAGAAGGCGTATCTGGTCTATATTGATTACTGGAACGGAAAGTTGAAAGCATTCGATTGATGCCGTCGTACTCCCTACAAGCGACAAATACAAAATAAAAAATACGATCTTATGTTTGAAGGTGAATGTCAGGCATGCGAAAGTTTTCTCTCGCTAAACGATCTGGGGTTGTGTGATGATTGTGGCGAAAAGCTCGATCGAGATATGATTCGAGAACGGGCATGGGATTATTCGACTCTGGCTTTTGGGATATCGGATGATAAGCGTGAAGCGCTTCGCCGGCATATAATCCAGGAATTCGGTGAAAGGTATGAACTGATTTCTCCTCAAAAAAAGAATACTTCTGACAGTTGACAGAAAATACTATGGGTAAATCGAGAGGTCTTAAAAATGCCGGCGGCGTTTATCCTGGCAGATTGAATCAGGCGGACTTCAACGAAATGATTCATACAGCCGGTACGTTGCCGCTGCGCCGCGATTTCGTCACCTTGCTTACCTACGTACGTGAATCCAGGGTAGTCGGCACGCAGAGTACGGGAAATATGCAATTAAAATCAGTACGAGAGGTAACTGCCCGTTTCGTTGAGCCTCCCGTTTTGGATACAGAAATAGGCAACCGGATTTATCGACTGCGAAGCGAAGAAGATGTATGGCCACTATATTTCCTTCACATTCTCGCAGAAGTAGGAGGCCTGCTGAAGACACCACGGGCTAAGCAATGGCGACTTACAAGGATGGGTGTCAATTTTCTGGACCTGAATGCAATGCAACAGGTCGTTTATTTACTGAACACGTGGTGGTATCAGGTAAACTGGCTTGTTGCCTATCCTGTTCAAGGCCTGGGAGACAACTTGCCGCCTGGCTTTCAATCAATTACCTTATCGCGATTAGACGCACTTCCTGTGGGAAATGCAGTGAAATTTGAATCTTTTGCCAGTGGACTCATTAAAGGCACAAATCTAACATGGTCTTCTCAAAATCTGGACTATGCCCCTCAACTTCTTCAAGGATCTATTGAACGCATTGTCGTAAAAATTCTACGACAATTTGGTATGCTCGAAACCGAGTATACAGAAAAACCACTGGGAACAGGCACCACGCAAGAACTTGAGACCTTTAAGATCAATAGATTTGGTAAAGAACTGCTGGGATCCTTGAAGTTAATGGGGGCAGGACTAATCTGACATACTCTACTATAATCAAACTGCTATTAATGGTTCGTCCTGCTCCTTTAACGCATCAACAGCAGCGAACACAATTAGATGGTCGGCGATATTTTTATCAAAAAGCCGAAGTAAAATATTCGTATCGAGCAAATAAGCCATTCTGTATCTCTACGCTCGATACATCGTCTCTCTACGAAGTGCTTCATCAGGAAGTGGAAGCACTCCTTCAGGAATAAGGTTGGTCAGCGCCTTCAATCGATCACGCCACTCCTGATACGAGAGTTCTTCGCGGGTCGCCAGATCTAACAAATATTCCTTCACTCTGCGTCCATATTGCGCAGCATGTGCCTCTAATCAGCGGGCCTGTTCGTCTGAAAGTTCTAATGTAATCGTCATGATCATTTTTTATTGCGAAGTCCAAATATACGACTTTTTTAGAACGCCGGCTAACAACCAAAAGATGCATATAGCATCTCCCCAAGACAAAAAAGCCCCAGGAGAAAACTCCTGAGGCTTTTTTAAACTATAAATGCGGAGGGGGAGGGATTCGAACCCCCGGTACGCGTGAACGTACGCTGGTTTTCAAGACCAGTGCAATCAACCAGGCTCTGCCACCCCTCCAAGGGTTGCTTCATGGTCGACCAAAGTCAACCTGTAACCTGCCTAGAATGGCGGCTTTAACGCACGATTCTTAATACAGTTCGCGTTAAAATCACATCGTAGAAAAATTAAATCAGATCGTACGAAATCCCTAGCGAAAACGCCTCTCTGAGCTGCAATTGCGTGGCCACATCACGGTCGTACAATGCTTTGAATTCCATCTGAACGCCCAGCCATTTATTGACCTTCATCAGCACCTCGTTCTCCCAAAGCAAATCGGGTAAATCGGGCTTGTTGAATGCGGCGAAGAAACCAAGCGACGACTTAAACCTGACATTGTCAAACAATTCCCGATCTAAGTGTGTGCGCGATTCAATCCCCAGCTCAAACCGTACAGATTGATCAGGATCCATCTTATGTAACTGGCGAATTTTCTCAATCCCAACAACCGTCTGCTTTGCGCCAACGCCCAGGCGCTGCTTGAAAGATTCTTTCTTGCTGTACGTGAATCCCAGTGTCTGGACAAAAGTCGCCGGCGCAAAGAAACCGGAGACCTTGGCCGGTAACTGCTCCTCTCCTTCAAACGGATTCTTTTTATGATTGTAGCCGGCAGCAAATTGCGTACTTATATCAGTGGCAATCGTTGGCTTTATGTTTTTAAATACACCGTCTCCTTTATACTCAAAAGAGGAGCGTATCCTGATTTCATCCGTCGCTTTCCGGAAATCCAGTGTGTCTTGTTTCAGCGCACCTAATGCAAACTTCGTTTCATGTGTATGCGACCACCTTTGGGCGCTGTAGATAATCTTGGACTCCAGTCCCAACGTTGAGGTGAGTGTATTAGCGCCTCCCTCTGCCCAGTTCTGAGAACCAGTTTGCGCTGCTGCCAGCCGGCCAATAATGTCTATGCGCCATGGTCCCTTTTGCACAGGATCGGTGGCCGTAGAATCATCTTCTGTTGTATATAATGGGCCGGCTACCCCAGGCATTGGATTCAACAATGCAAAACTGAGTATTAAAAATAGAAAAGCGGCTACTTTTGACATGGATCGTTAACTATTCGGATTTTGCGCAATAAGGACCAGCGGTATGTTCTTATTTCAAAAAGCTTTTTGCCTTTATCTATTGATACGATTTATCGAGGAAGGTTTCGGTGTACTAAACCTCATTTCCAGTGCAAAGGGCTTTCTTCACAGGTAGTTGACAAAGCAATTTCTTATCGAACAGAATCTCTGCACATTTGCATAAATTTATGCTACCGTACTTTCATTCATACCCCAACAAGTGCACGACGGGAAAAAGATAAGGCTGGAATCAGTATGTATGATCATCCTTTCTCACCTTCCCCCCATCGTCTTCACGCCTAAACATCAACTTGCTGTTAACTCAGACACACTTTCTCGCAAATTGGATTACATCTCATCAAAAAAATTAGTAATCTTTTTTCCCTAACCATACACTTCGTTGACATCATATTCCCACTTTAGATCACGGGCACCCATGGTACAACCTGTCAGAATAGACGCAAAGCCCTCTATTAACACCTGCTTCGCTTTTCTTACCCTTCTTTTTTTAACCCTGACCTCGATGGCCTGCCAGCAGCCTGTCGATGAGCGGTATATAGACTGGGAAGTGTATGGCGGGGACAAAACCAACAGCCAGTATTCTGCACTCGATCAAATCCATACTGGTAATGTAGATGACCTTAAAGTTGCCTGGATCTATAACACAAAAGATCATAGCTCAGAGGGTCGGTCTCAAATACAATTTAGCCCTATTATCGTGGATGGTGTCTTATACGGCGCATCGCCGAGGTTTAAACTATTTGCACTGAACGCAGCCTCCGGCGAGGAAATCTGGTCATTTGATCCATACGCATCGTCGGAAGAGCCCAGCGTGTTTGGTGTGAGCCGTGGCGTCGCTTATTGGGCAGATGGCGAAGACAAGCGTCTGCTCTTCGGTGTGGGGCATCAATTGTATGCAATCAATGCAACAACAGGTGAACCCATTGCCTCTTTTGGTACAGATGGGTTTGTTGATCTGAGACAAGGATTAGACAAAGATCCTACGGGGACATTTTGGTCACTAAATACACCAGGGATAGTCTACGAAGACCTTTACATCGTGGGCGGCCGCGTAGCGGAAGAACATCCCGCAGCACCGGGGCATGTACGGGCCTTTAACATTCGGACAGGTGAGCGTGCATGGATATTCCACACCATCCCTCACCCGGGTGAAGCGGGGTATGAAACCTGGCCGGCAAGCGCGTGGGAATCTGTTGGAGGGGCCAACGTGTGGACCGGTATGAGTGTGGATCAGGAACGAGGGCTCGTCTTCCTTCCCACCGGATCAGCAGCATTCGATTTCTGGGGCGGTAACAGACTCGGCGAAAACTTGTATGCCAATTCGCTGGTTGCGCTCGACGCTGCAACGGGTGAGCGAGTTTGGCATTTTCAGATCGTAAAGCACGATATCTGGGATCGCGACTTGCCGGCAGCACCAAATCTCCTTACGGTAAAGCACGATGGACAAAACATTGACGCCGTAGCTCAAATCACCAAATCAGGCCATGTGTTTGTTTTTAACAGGGAAACCGGCGAACCTCTTTTCCCACTCGAAGAGTTCTCTGTGCCGCCTTCGGGGCTTGAAGGAGAGCGTGCGTGGCCTGTCCAGGTTTTGCCCTCCAAGCCGGCCCCGTTTGCAAGGCAACAACTGCTGGATGATGATGTCACCAATATCTCACCAGAGGCAACAGCAGCAATCAGAGACAGCCTGAAAAAACTTTTGCCTGCTACCGGACAGTTTATCCCACCAAGTACAAGGGGTACAATCATCTATCCCGGATTTGACGGCGGTGGCGAATGGGGCGGTGCAGCGCATGACCCATCATCCGGCGTACTCTATGTGAATAGCAATGAGATGGCCTGGGTGCAGCAAATGCAAAAGATTGATTATGATGAAAATCAGGGCGCGTTTTCCATGGGGCAGCAAGTGTATTATTTCAACTGCGCCAATTGCCATGGATTTGCCAAACAAGGTGCTCCCGGCTACCCAGCGCTGGAGGATATTGCATCCACAAAGAATCGCGCTGAAGTTGCACAGATTGTAACAGCCGGCGGTGCGCGCATGCCAGGCTTTGCGCATCTTAAAGAAGATGAAGTTGATGCGGTCGTCGCCTACCTGTTCAATGACGCACAAGACAAGGAAGGGGTCAATGCTACTGATCAAACCATTAAATACGGCCACATGGGGTACAACAGGTTTTATGATGCAGAGGGGTACCCGGCTGTAAAACCGCCATGGGGGACACTCAATGCAATTGACCTCAATACCGGCGAATTTCTATGGCGTGTACCTTTAGGCGAATTTGAAGAGCTAACGGCACGCGGCATTCCCAAGACGGGTACGGAGAATTATGGAGGCCCTGTAGCTACAGCCGGCGGATTGATTTTCATCGGCGGCTCGCTCGACGAGTACTTCCGTGCGTTCGATAAAGACACGGGCGAGGAGGTATGGAAATCGAAACTCCCCGCCGGCGGCTACGCTACGCCGGCTACCTACATCGCCAATGGTAAACAGTACGTTGTCATCGCCGCCGGCGGAGGGAAAATGGGTACGAAGTCTGGCGATGCCTATGTGGCGTATGCGCTGCCGTGATGCTACGATGGATGGAGCATTTATCCTTCGTTATTCCCCAACGAACGTTAGCTCAGGTTAAGAACTTCGGAGAAAATATGCTCAGTGCTTTCTATTAGTCACCCTGAGCAAAGTCGAAGGGTCCATGCAAGGCTTAAAACAGTTGAGATGGCCCGATGAATTCTATGGATCCTTCGACTTTGCTCAGGGTGACGTCGGAAACGATCTTGCTCCGCCATCAATAATCCATTCACAGAATAGTCGATTACCGAAGAATCTCCTGCACCACATTCCCGTGCACATCAGTGAGGCGGAAGTCGCGGCCCTGGTATCTGTAGGAGAGCTTCTTGTGGTCCATGCCCATCAGGCGCAGGATGGTTGCGTGTAAATCGTGCACGTGGACGGGGTTTTCTGCTACGTCGTAGCCAAAGTCATCGGTCTTGCCATATGAGACGCCAGGCTTGATACCGCCGCCGGCCATCCAAAGCGAAAATGCTTTGATGTGGTGATCTCTGCCGTCGCGTTTCCGTCCCTGCCCCATCGGCGTCCGACCAAATTCTCCGCCCCAGATGACCAACGTATCGTCGAGCATACCGCGCTGCTTCAAATCCATGATAAGCGCCGCAGACGCTTGATCAACTAGTTTGGATACGGTATCGATGCCGCCTTTCACATTACCATGATGATCCCAACCTCTGTGATAGAGCTGGATAAAGCGCACGCCACGTTCTGCCAGCCGGCGGGCAAGTAAACAATTAGAAGCAAAGGACCCGTCCGCCCCCTCCGTGCCGTACAGTTGTTTGATGTAATCCGGCTCAGAAGAAAAGTCTACCAACTCGGGCACGCTCATCTGCATCCGAAACGCCAGTTCATACTGACTTATTCTGGTTGATAATTCCGGGTCTTGCACAAAGTCGCCAGACGTATTTTTGTCTTTTAACGCATTTAATCCCTGCACGGCATCAACAACTTCGCGTTGCGCATCCAGCGATACGCCAGCCGGCGGACTTGCATACAGCACCGGGTCACCGGCAGATTGAAAACGAACCCCCTGATGTTGTCCCGGCAGAAAGCCACTGTGCCACTGACGCGCTGCTATTGGCTGTGCCTGCCCGCCGCCTTCGGAAGTTAGAACCACAAAGCCCGGTAAATTTTCTGTTTCCACACCCAGCCCATACGACAACCAGGCGCCCATGCTAGGCCGGCCCTGAATGATCGAGCCGGTGTTCATAAAGGTATGCGCGGGATCGTGATTGATCTGCTCGGTCTGCATCGAACGTACGATGCAAATATCGTCTGCAATGGATCCGATGTGCGGGAATTGCTCGGAGATTTCTTGCCCCGACTTCCCCCACCGTTTAAACCCGTACTGCGGCCCGAGACATACAAGCTCCTGCCCTTGTAGTTGGGCAATTTGCTGCCCGGCCGTCAAGGATTCAGGCATCGGCTGCCCGTGCATGCGGGCCAGTTCAGGCTTGTAATCCAGCGTTTCCAGATGCGAAGGACCGCCGGCCTGATACAGATAGATAATCCGCTTTGCCTTGGGCGCAAACTGCAATGCAGGATGCGGATCAGGTCCAGCAATCCCACCAAATGCATCTGCCGGGTTTAACAAAGACGCAAGCGCCATCGTACCCATACCCTGGGCAGCCCGCTTCAAGAACTCGCGGCGTGTCTCATTCAAGGAAAATCGCTGTAGTGGATCCATAGCTTATTAAAAGGCAAGATTACTAAGTACGATCAAATTAAAAACGTTAAATCATGTCATCCTGAACGTACGTGAAGGATCTGTTTAAAACGCTGCTTAAAGGCATTATTTTAACGATTACACTTCGAAAAGATACTTCGCTTCGCTCAGCATGACATGAGTGAATGTATGTGCTTGAACACAGCGTTAATAACGAGTAATCATCTCATGAAGGTTGAATATAGCGCGCGTAACAGCGGTTGCAGCAGCAAGCTGCGCCGGCGAGACTGTTTCTTCACTCGGTGCAATACCTGTATGAATAAGCTTTACAGCGCCTTCTTCATCTTCATCATAAAGAGCCAGTTGCGTCACAAACAATTCCTGCAACAAACCGATTTCATCCGGTGAAGCGTCACGAGACAAAGCCGCTCTATAGGCCCACTGCACTTGCTCTTCCAGTGTGCTGCCTCCCTCAATTAACATGCGAGAAGCAAAGACCCGTGCAGCTTCTACAAAGGTTGGGTCATTCAATAACACAAGCGCCTGTGAAGGGGTATTAGAGGATGCACGCTGCGCTTCACTTTCCTGGCGGGTCGGCGCATCAAACGCGAGCATGCCCGGATGCAAGAACGTCCGCTTCCAATAGGTGTAGACTCCCCTGCGATATTGCTCTTCATCCTTTTCAGGCGTCCAGGTTGTGCCGGGTCCCTTTACACCAAATGTGTTTATATTTGCCCAGTATCCTTCTGGCTGATAAGGCTGCACGCTACGGCCTCCCACTTTTTTGGAAAGCAAACCACTGACCGCCAGTGCGTTGTCTCTAATCAGTTCTGCTTCCAAACGGAAGCGCGCCTGACGTGCAATCCATTTGTTATCAGGATCCCATCCGTCCTCTTCCTGGGCTATAGCAGACGATTGTTTGTACGTTTCCGACGTAACAATCAACCGCACCATGTGCTTGATATCCCAGCCACTTTCTATAAATTCAACAGCCAACCAATCCAGTAATTCAGGATGCGACGGGGGTTCTCCCTGCGACCCAAAGTCATCCAGTACATTGGAGAGACCCCGATTGAAAAACTGTTTCCACAATCTATTGGTAAAGACGCGCGCCGTGAGGGGGTTATTTGCATCAACAAGCCAGTTTGCCAAATCAACCCGCGTTGCCCGTCCAGTTCCTTCGTTGGCCATCGCCGGCAGAAAATGCGGCGTCGCCGGCTCGACAATTTCTCCTGATTCATCCATCCAGTTACCACGTGCCAAAACGCGTACCTCCCTCGGAGCCACTGGCACGGTGACCAATGTTGCCGGCATATCTTTCACCAGCGTGTCGCGAAGCGCACTATTTGCATCAAGCCTTTTACGCATCTCTGCCATTTCCCGCCGGCTCAACCGCGACGAATCCTGCAGTTGTTTATGCAAGTTGACAAGCAAAGAATCAAAGGCAGCAACGGAATCGGCCAACGCCGGTGGCGGCACTGGCATTTCGGGGGGCACATACGGACTATTTTTGTAGATGCCCTTTTCCTGAATGTCTGCAAAAAACGCACTCAACGTGTAAAAGTCCTTTGCCGTGTAGGGGTCGAATTTATGATCGTGGCATTCAGCGCAACCGACCGTTGCACCCATCCATGTGGCAGATACGGCGCGCACCCGATCTGCAGCATATTTGATGCGGTACTCTTTGTCTTGTGCACCGCCTTCTTTGGTGATTTGATTGAGGCGATTAAATCCTGAAGCAATGCGTTGCTCCAGTGTCGGATTGGGCAATAAATCGCCGGCCAGTTGCTCTAACGTAAACTCATCAAACGGCTTGTTGTCATTAAATGCGTTGATCACATAATCACGATAGGGATGGATATGGCGATGCACATCTGAATGAAACCCATTGGTATCTGCATAGCGTACGATATCCAGCCACGAGATGGCCAACCGCTCACCAAAATGCGGCGACTGTAATAACTTATCTACAACCCGTTCAAACGCGCCGGCCTCTTTATCTGACAGAAAATCGCCGACTTCTTCTGAGGATGGGGGCAATCCGATCACATCGAAATAAACACGGCGAAGCAACGTGACTGAGTCGGCTTCCGGCGACAGTGACTTGCCGGCCTCTTTTAGCGTCGCAACCACAAAGCGATCAACGGGGTGGTCATACGCCCGAACAGCACGCTGATCTGGTACGGCCGGCCGCTCTGGTGTGATGTATGCCCAATGGGGCTCCCATGCAGCACCTTCGTCGATCCACTTTTCGAGAATGGCGATCTCAAGATCCGTGAGCGACTTATTTGCATCTTCATGCGGCATGTGATCTTCATCGCTCTGCGGCAGCTTAATGCGGCGAATCAGTTCACTTTGTTCAGCAGAACCGGGATTTATGATATGGTAGTCATCTTTTACAGCCTTTGCTTCTTCCTCCAGATCTAGCCGCAACTCACCTTCTCTGGAGCCTGAATCCGGGCCGTGGCACTTGAAGCAATTGTCCGACAAGATCGGACGCACGTGTTTATTGAATGTGATTTCGTCGGGTAGCTCATTCTGATTCGAGCAACCGATTGCAAACACGCATACAATAAAAGCCGGCAGTACACCAGACCAAAGAAGCCTGACGATGCCACTTGTTCTTTTCTGCCGTCTCATGCCGTTCCAATCCGCTTGATTTAGATTCTGCCAGATTCAATGATACAATTTTATCTGGACTCCTGCCTTCACAGGATGGGCGGATGATTCTAGTTTGTAGTTGTTGGTTTTTAGAAACTGTTGAGATTTGAGGTTCGCAATTGAGAGAGATGAGATTTTGAGTGATTTTGGATACGACTTTTTGAGCGCATAGCAGCGTTACGTGTGAAAAAAGCGGATTCAAAAGCACCAAAAGATCGCTCACTCAATGTGAACCTCAAATCTCAACAGTTTCTAAATATAGCAAGAAACATATTAAGCATGCACTTTGCGACCGCGTATAATATCGGGTCTAAACAGAAGGAGCAGAGGAGAGTTTTTTATCGATGGGGTGAAGGAAAGAAAGGAAGATCACAACCGGCTGCTCCCCAACTCAGAAAAATCAAGGCATTGCAAACCAATCAGATTCTCCTCCTTTTCAAGGAGGAGTGCCGGTAGGCGAGGTGCTTAAGTCCTGATCAGTGTACAAAACCTTTATTGACCACCCTATCCTGAATTACATGCAGGATTACCCCTCCTTGAAAAAAGGAGGGGAGTTTGTATTTGCGCTACTTGGAGTTTTCAGAACACCCCTGATTTTATCCGGATTGATAAAATAAAGCTTAGTGCTGAATGACGGTGGCGCCTTTCTTCAAACGGGCCACCAGCCAGCGATTGATCAACATGAAGAAGATCAACGCAGCCCCCCACTGCACCGCAAAGTTCATTAAGCTGTTCATTTCAGTTGGATCGTACCATGAAGACCCGGGTGTTGTAGCTACTACGTACAGCCACCATCCCAAAAGAATAATTGCTTGTAGCGGAATTGCATACCGGATGATGATGCCCCAACCTTTGCCAACCCCCCAATCACCAGGCGTTGCATTCACTTCTTCTCTACGCAAATGTCCCGGGCCATACTTAATCACAGCAAATGCTACCATTGCACCGGAAATCATCAGCGCAACGCCCCACACATAGTCTTGATTGCCAAGAATATCCAGGTTCATGGCAGAGGGCACACCAAGCAAAAAGCCTACTGAACACACGCTCATCACAGCCTTCGTGCGCGAAAGTCCCCCATCAACAAAAATGCGGGTTGATAGCTCAATCATAGATATCAACGAGCTAAACGCTGCAAAAGACAATCCGAGGAAAAACAATATGGCAAACACATTGCCAGCCGGCATCGCTGCAAATATCTGAGGCATCCAGATGAATGTAAGTCCTGTTGCCGCAGGTCCGCTATCCTTCATCACGGACAATACTTCACTTCTGCTCATATCCGCACCTAAAATGGCAAAAGCTGCTGCAAAAATGGTCACAGCAGCAACGAGCGATACCGTATTGTTACCAACGCCGGTGATGAAAGAGTTCTTCACGATGCCGTGCTCTCGTTGCATATAGGCACCATACGTGAGAATAAGTCCCCAACCAGCACCCGTGTCCCAGGCATTCTGTGTCAATGCGTCGAGCCAGAGTTGCGGCTTGGCAAACAGCGACCAGTCCGGCGTAAAGAGAAATTTTATCCCTTCAGTTGCGCCATCAAGCGTGACACTTCTAAACAAGGCAATCAATACAATTGCAACGAGGGTTGGAATCAGAATTTTGTTTACTCGTTCTATTGACGAAATGCCTCGCCAAACAACCAGCGCGCCAAAGCCCATCGCAATTGCGTGAAATATTATGGGCGTTCCACTTGTCTGGAACCCTTCCCAAACAGCGGTTGAAGCCTCTGTGGTCAACGGGAGCGGATTTGTGAGCATTTCGGTGAAATAGAACAAACACCAACCGGCTACCACGGAGTAGTAAAACATGATGGCAGTCGCTACAAATGCGATAAACGCCCCCATCCACGCAAACCGCTCCCCCACAATTTTGGTAAATGTGCCAACCAGGCCCATTCGGCCTTTTCGTCCCAGGGCGTACTCAGCGATAATAAGCGGTACGCTCCACATCAATAGAAAAATGGCCCACGCAATCAGAAATGCGCCGGCGCCATCGTCGCTGCTATTCTGTGCAGCAATACGCGGGAAGCGCCAAATATTCCCGGTCCCTACAGCAATACCCAAAACACTGAGTAACAGGCCCCAGCGCGACGAAAAGCGTTGTTCAGAATGTCCAGACATGCTCGCTTACTTATTCAAACAGATAATCGGCGTTCTTACGAAGCATGAACGTTAGCCCCTTTTGAGGAGAGGTGCAACCCCTAAGGGTATAGACTGTGCTAATTTTTATCTGATCAGAATGCTATTGATTATAAAGGAATGGGATGCAATCTAAGGTTGACTTTATCCGAACAGATAACATCTTTAATTTCGAATACGGATCCTGGCGGTCTCATTTTTCTGTAGAGACAAAATGCGCCTAAATATAGAAAGCAATAAAAAAGACCAGGCCAGGAAAAGGCAGCGATTCGTTTAAAATCACATCCTCTCCCTGGCCCTGGTCTACAAAATGGTCCTAAACCTTACAAAGCAAACACTATTTCAACAGCGTCATAACACGCGATGCGCTTGCTCTACCGTCCATCGTGAGGCGATAGAAATAAACACCAGAAGAAACAACGTTTCCGCGTGCGTCTCTTCCATCCCATGCAAACGAGTAGCTCCCAGCAGCCTGTCCGCCCTGGAACAAGCTCGTTACTTTTTGACCAAGCATGTCGTAAACATCCAGTGCCACGTGGCCTGAAGTGCTCAAGTCATAAGAAATGTTTGTTGTGGGATTAAAAGGGTTAGGGAAATTATTATGGAGCGCAAAGTTTGCAGGTACCTCTGCTTCTTCGTTCGCCGTTGAAAGCCCATTGGTTGCGTTAGGTGTAGCCGGACGCTCAACCCAATTTGATGCACCGGTTAGCGTATTGTCAACCAACTGCAAACTGTTGCCAGATGCAGCAAGCGCAACAAATTCGCCTACGGTCCATACGCCGGCGCCTTCTGCAGTAGCTTCTCTCCGATGATCAGCCTCACCAAATTGCATGTAGTCCAACACGTTGCCAGAATCGCCAAACGCACCGGCTGAGCCCGCTTTATACAGCCCCACTTCCGCGTGCGCAGCGCCATCGCCGAGATCTGGCCATGCCACTACCAGAAATCCGTCAGCTGGAATTGTTGTACTTCCACCGCCTAGCGCCGTCAAGCTACCAACCGTTGGGTATCGTGGGAAATCACATAGAATAAGATCTGTTACATCAATGGCTGCATCGCTGTTGTTATGCAACTCAACCCAGATGCCGGCGCCTTCAAAATCAACACCGTCAAACCCAATTTCACTGATGCGAATGCTTGAAAGCTGTACAGCAGTTGCTGCATTCGGTGTTGGCTCAGCAGCAATCCAGTCTCCAGACCCGGCGGTGCCGTTGTCTACATACTGGAGGCTCATGCCACTTTCAGCTGCAGCTACAAAGTCGCCAACCGTCCATACGCCGGCGCCTTCTGCTGTCCCCTCTCTGAAATGGCCGGCTTCTCCATACTGCATGTAATCCAGCACAGCGTTAGAATCGCCAAAATCTGCGGTGCCAGCAACATACAAACCTACTTCAGCATCACCATCATCGTCATTATCCAGAGAAGCCCAGGAAACGACAAGATAACCGCCGGCAGGGATCGTTGTACTTGTTCCACCCAACGCTGTCAGGTTACTCAAAGCAGGATATTGCGGGAAGTCACAAAGAATGAGACCAGAAATATCTACTTCGGCATCGCCGGCGTTGTAGAGCTCAACCCATTTTGAAGCTCCTTCGAAGTCAACACCATTTGTACCTACTTCATTAATTCTGATTTGTGCACTTGTATCAAGATTAAAAGCGAATAGCACGGCCATCGCCATCATCATGCGTAACATTTTTTTCATTATCTCCTTGTTTTAAATAGAGCTGATGCGAAATCCAAGGGCAGCACCTTTGCAATTTTCAGGCCCTTTTTCCCTTGACTTATTGGAGGTGTACTTCAAATATGGGAGGTGACTACTGCTACAATTTTGTATTTGCTACCTATCTGTCGATTTAGCCCTAATGGGTGGGTTTTTAGCGTATTGGGGTATAAAAAAATGCCCATCCTGGATACAGAATACAACCTGAATGAAGCTATTCAGGGCTTATTGAAGTGGTTGAAATAATTCGATCTGGAGCAAAGTCAGAGACTATCCTCGGGCGATACAGCGAGTAATGTTTAAAATTGAGATACGTATCGAGATGTTTGTCGTAATACTCGCTAAAAGGATTCCCACTTTGTCCTCCTGGATACACCCCATACCCTGTCGGTGGCTGTGTAGAAAAATCAACCACCATCCTCCAACTCGCACTATGGGTTGTTGTAAGGCCTCTTGCTGGTGACAACGTAGAGGCAAAGCCTGGATACTCAAAAGGACCGCGCCATAAGCCGGCCAATGCTTCAGAACGCGTAAAGTGTCTGAAAACAACTTTATGGTGATCACCCCATCGCCAGTGCTCTGTGCCCCATCCATACGCTGAACTGAGTGAGTCCGCTGTATGCTCGAGTGCCAGACGCAAAATATCTATTGAACCTTCCTCTTGCTCGGTCCCTTGTATATCGAGCCATACGGCGTCATCCTGTCCGGTCAATACTTCATAGAGCTGTTCTTCTGTAGGAGATTGAAACTCAGTAAACATGGGTTCATCCCAAACCAGATCCCCAAGATATTTCAGATAGATATCCATGACCAATGGTTCGGGACGATCAACAGACGCGATGCCTTCCCAATTCAACAACATCTGTTTTAATTCATCTGCCTTGGGACTTAACGTATCCACGTCTTCTAATAACGTGGCAAACAAGTCTCGCTGCACTACATATACGTCGGACTGGTACTTCTTCAGATCTTTCACATCATGTTGCTCTTTACTGTTAAAGAGTGCATCTATTCTGAGCGATCTATAGCCCGGCCTCCAATTGTGTCCCTGATAGTATGGATATAATGAATCTGCCGGCTGTTGATTTGTTGAAGTTAGAAATCCTTGTGCGGGATTGAAGGAATACGGTAATTCATCAAAAGGCACGCGGCCAATCCATTCAAATGCATCCGTAGATCCATCTAATAATCCCATACCATGCCCGGCCTTTCTGATGGGGAGGTATCCCGTTGCACGTATTGCAATATTGCCATCGACATCACCATAGATGATGTTTTGCATTGGAGTATCCCAATATCGCGTAGCGTCTTGAAACTCATCAAATGAACGGGCGCGATTCATATTCCATAGCGCGAGGAGGGTCCGACTGGAATCGTGTGCCACCCAATTTAACGCAATAGCTTCTTCATCGTCTATTGTAACCGGTCCCCAATGTGCATAGAAGAGTGTGTCTACAACAGGGGCTGCCCCTTTCACGCGAAAGGTATCGATATCAAGCGTCAAATCACGGTACGCGCCATTGTACAAGTATTGATTGCCGGCATCATTGAGCGTGAGTTTGAGGTGATCAATTTGATCTGAGCCTGTATTGGTGAAGGCCCATCCAACGTGTTCATTAAATGCTTCAACGGGCAATGGCGCACCGGGAATGGTAACGCCGTAGGTATTCATTCCGGGAGAAACCATATGGACTTCATACCAAATGGAGGGCAACCACAGCGATAGGTGCATATCGCCGGCAATAATTGGCGCCTCGGTTACGGATCGTGTTGGTCCGACAGCCCAGTTATTAGAGCCCTTGCCCGGAATATAGCCTTCCAGAGGTGTACCGGCCAATCCGTCTTGAAACGCTTTTTTTCTGGCCAATACGGTAGAGCCCTTTTCATTCGACGCAATGCCAGCAGCCGAAGTAATATCAGGGAATGAGGCGTCCTTCAAACCAGCCTCATTGCTCGAATAGACCACCCTTTTCTCCTGCGCCGGCAGCTGTCCTCCTTTTTCGGGTATGATCGGGACAAACAATTTTGCGTATTCGGGAAACAGACTTTTATAAGCTTCTCCCCCCAGCAGTTGCTTTAGTTCACTGTATACCGCATCATCCGATCTGTAGGTAAGATCGAATGTCATGTATTGCAAAATACGCAGCACATGCATCGGCGTATACCGCTCCGGTTTATACCCGAGCAGCTTCATTTCGATGGGGTAATCTTTGGGTTCAAGTTGATCCAGATAGGCGTTTACACCGCGTACGTAGGCGTTTATGGGCTCCAATTCAAACGATTGATTGCCACGTATGCGCTGCAGGTTCTTCTGCGCGCCCCACTCCATCCCTGTTTGCCGGAGAAAGCGGTCTGTTTCGAGCATCGAAGATCCCAGGATTTCCGATAGGCGGCCGGCTGCAACCCTGGGAATGAAGTCCATTTGAAATAGACGATCGCGGGCAACAACATACCCGAGAGCAGTAACAGCATCCATATCATGAGATGCAAAGATATGCGGTACACTCCGCTCGTCCCGGATGACAACAACTTCGCCGGCTAATCCCGGAATTTTTGCTGCAATCTGATCATCCGGCTCTGCCGTTCTTGCGGTGTAGTATAGACCTGTTACTGGATCAAGGAGTGAGCCAATGGCAGGAATCTTCCCAAAGGCTCCGTTCAGGCCAATAATTAAAGACACACTTATGCACACCCAAAGCACAAGCAAAATAAAGTTCTTCATACAAACAGTTTTTACCCCTCAAAGTATAGAAGGATAAGAACGGGCTAAAGATCTTCGTATTCAACCCTGTTGGTATATTTCGAGGCCTTACTGTCTGCCGGCTGTGCTTCCTTTCGCTCAAAAAACAAATCATCATCAGATGAACCCTGCACATCGGAGCCAGGAAATATCATCGTGAGTTTATCGTCGAGCTTGGGAAGATTTGATGGCATCTTGCCTTCTTCTTCTATAATGGCATCAACAACGCGCGCAACATCGTCTGCTACGTGATAATGCAACGAAGAAATATAATCCGCCACACTGTCAGCAGAAGCTATTTCTGCAGCGTCGTCTTCAATCACCTGCTCGGCATTTTCAGGCACGGAAACGTCAATTTTTTTCTGCTGATCTTTGTCTTTTAACTGCCGTCTCAATATCAAGTGCGGAGCGCCATGTTCCTGAGGTGTTTTATTGTTACGAACAATGAGTTCGTAACTTAGCGGCGAGCGCTTTGGTACATCGTTTTCATTTTTCTGGTTCATATGTACTAGATTCTCAGAGCTACTAAAGCAGGATTGGAGAACAACGGGGTAGATTTGAATCCTGTAGGTAAAATTAGCAGCTTTACAATTGAAATGGTGCGCTATCTAAAACAATTGTATTTAAAGGCTTAGGTGCTTTAAAAACAACCGTAGTTTTAAAAAGTGCCTGGACGAACGCTTTTTTATTTTTGCACGAAAGGAATTTGTGGAGGATCAAAATGTATTCCTTATCTGGCAACTAAAGAGGTCACTTTTGCTAAATCATTGTACGCTTTTGACCAAATATCATGATTAGCATGTTCTTATTCTACTTTAGCGAGTGAAATCTAAAAACATTCATATAAATTCTGGTAGTCGGTGGGTTGCCATTCTGGCATCTGGCCTTGGATTGGCGTTTAGTTTTCCCCCCTACCCGTTTCCATTTGTAAGCTGTCTCGCTTTAATACCTATACTGCGCCGGTGGCACAACGGCACGGATGCCCGAGAAATCTACCTGGATTTTTTCTATGCTTTTCTAATTCTATTCACCATCACTTTTTCCTGGCCGCTCCAACATCCTTTCTCTCAAACGGCCATTGCTTCCCTTTCCGGCGTATTGCTGCTCCCCATGTCCCTCGCGCTTCCCTTTGCGATGGGATTAAAAGTAAAAATTAAACGAGGCCCCCGGTGGGGTCTGCTCACCTGCGTTGTGTTCTTTTTGTCTATTGAGTGGTTTTGGGCACACGGCCCCATTGCAATGCCCGGCGCATTACTCGGACACGCATTGGCTAACCAGCTATACTTTATTCAGTTTATTGATATTACCGGCGTAGCTGGCCTGAGCTTGTGGATTCTTGCTATCAATATGCTGCTACTCCTGATGCTGGAAAGCAAACAACCCCTCAGGCAATACAGACTTATCAGTCTGGTTGCCCTATTATTTCTGGCTGCGCCGGCGTACAGCGTTTGGAAGCTAAAAACAGCGCCAGACATCGCGACAAAAACAACGCGCGTTGCGGCCATCCAGCCGGCCATCTCGTCGCTTGAATGGTCGAGTGAGCAGGACAAAAGCAGGGTCTCTTTCCTAATGGCCTTAACAGACAGTCTGTTGTTATCACTTGATTCTTCAAATGCTGCACAACCAGACGTGGTACTTTGGCCTGAAACGGCTTTACCCGTGCTCGAAGGCCATCAGGACAGCCTCTTGATTGAACTTACCGCCTGGCAAAAGAGCAAATCGTTCGAATTGATTACGGGCGCTATATTACGCACGCCCACTTCAGATCCGCTCACCAGCTACTCGAACAGTGTATTGCTCATTCCCCGGCAAGGCCCTATCCAGCAATACAATAAAAACTGGCTTGTCCCTTTTGCAGAGCACGTCCCTTTTGAATCGTGGCTCAGGCCCTTGTCAAACCTGCGAGTAGATGCCGGCGGAATTGCCGGATATCAGCCAGGCACCCAACAGCCTCTGCTGGAACTCGCGCAAGCACAAACATCCATCGGAGTATTAGTTTGCTTTGAATCCCTTTTCGGGGACTATTCGCGGCGTTACGCAGACAATGGCGCTTCCTTCCTGGTTGCTTTGTCAAATATAGGTTGGTGGGGATCTCGCATTGCGCCGGGGCAGTATCTGGCCTTTTCAAAACTACGAGCAATCGAGTCGCGCAGAAGTTTGATTTTAAACACGGTCACTGGCCCCGCTATGGTCGTGGATCCAATGGGCCGTACACAAGCATCATATGAATGGATGGAACGCGGATTAATCCTGACCGACATTCCCCATATGAACAGCCGCTCGTTTTATGTCAGATACGGAGATTGCCTGGGCTTATTAAGCCTTGTAATTTCCATCTTCATACTGATCCAGTTCACCTATGCCTCCCAACAAACCAGACAAAACAAGCCTGTCTAGATGAAGTTTACCTGCCCATTTATCTTAGCATCTGGTTCGCCCAGACGAAAACAATTGCTCCTTCAACTTGGCATGGATTTCCGGATCCAGGTAAGCGACGCGGACGAGTCATTTGTTGCCGGCACTGCGCCGGCACTCATAGCAGAGCAAATTGCTACCAGAAAAGTTGATACCATTAGTGCCCTCACTCCGAATGCCTTAACCCTGGCGGCAGACACCATCGTAGTGATTGACGACGAAGTGCTTGGGAAACCTGAAACGGCTAACGAAGCAATTGAGATGTTAAGTCGTTTGCGCAACAGACAACATTACGTCTATACTGGGCTTGCCCTTTCGCATCCAGCCAGTGGTCGCCAAATTATCGCGCATGAAAAGACAGGAGTATTCTTTGCTGATTTATCAGATGAAGAAATCAGCACCTACGTCGCGGGTGGTTCTCCTATGGACAAAGCCGGCGCTTATGGCATCCAGGATGATCGCGGTGCACTTTTCGTATCCAGGATTGAAGGCGACTTTTATAATGTAGTTGGATTACCGCTCCACCGGTTATATGAAATGGTAAAGCAGCATTTTTCAGATTTGCTTGTGTAGCTCACTTGCCCCATTTTGATTCAAAATCATCCTGTGTTTTTCCTATCTTGGACAAAACAAACCCGTACATAACCTTAAATGCCAAAACAGCTCAATACCCTCCGCCTCCTTCTTATTCAGGCAAGAACTGATCAAGACATCCTTTTACAAGAGCAACAATGCTTTATCGAGCGTTGCAAAATCACACCCGATCAATTAGATACCATCAATATTTGTCAGGAAACACTGCCACCTCAGCTTTTCGAATTGTATGATGTATTGCTCATTGGCGGCGCCGGCGAATTTTCTGCAACAGAGAATTACAGCTGGACCCCGGCCCTGTTGTCATTGATCAAAGAAGCAGATAAGCGAGGATTCCCCACATTTGGTTCTTGCTGGGGACATCAGATGATTGCTCGCGCGTTAGGAGGCACTGTAGTTTATGATGCCGACTTAACCGAAATGGGCTGCCACTGGGTTGAGTTAAATGAAGCCGGCACGCAGGATCTGCTCTTCAGCCACTTCCCAACCCGATTCAAGGCCAACATGGGACATCACGATCGAGTAAGCATCCTGCCTGATGGCGCCGTGAACCTTGCATTTAGCGATACGCAATCCAATCAGGCGTTCCGAATGGCCGGCAAGCCTATTTATGGTACCCAGTTTCATAGCGAACTGGATGCCCAACGCGAAAAAGAACGGTTATATGCGTATCGATCTCACTATACCGAAGTAAGCTCGGAAGAAGAATTCCAGTCAATCATAGAGGGATTGGCGGAAACCACCGAAGTTGATGAGCTCCTGTATAAATTTTTGTCAACCTGCGTTGCAGCACGATGGTAGATTCTGAGTCTCCCCCCAACGCTGTATTCGTGATTGAATTTTAAGCCATACCAACACCAGTAATGTCTGATTCTCAAGGCCGCACATTTAATGAGGAGGAAGTTAGCCGGCTTCTTCAACTTGCCATTCAACAGCAAGAGGCGGACACTGAAGCCAAGTACAATCTTGATCATGGCCTGAGCCTGGAAGAGATCCAGCGTATTGCAGCAGAAGCGGGCATAGATGCCAAATATATTCGTCATGCGCTGCAGAATCTAGACAAAAAAGAAGAACCCGATATCAAGCCGGGCTTCTGGGGAGCGCCAATTGCCCTGGTTTATGACACCAATGTCCCTGGACAGCTTACTGAAAAGGTAATGGTTGATATTCTTGCCGAAATCAGAAAGGAATACAAAGATACCCGGGGCAACTTTGCCAAACTAAAAAATAGTTTTGAGTGGACAAACGCTGGAGCGTCATCCATGTCTCCATCGGTTGTACAGGCCCAGCCGCTAAACAATGCAACGCATTTGTTAATCAAAGAGCGGATGGACAGTTTTCTGGCGCTCTCCTATTTACCCGCCGGCCTTGCCCTCATGTTAAGTACGCTGATTTTCCTTAAAGAACCCACGACAACAGCCTTCCTGGTTGCTACAATCGTGACTTCCGTCTTATTTTTTAGCGCAAGATGGGCAAACTGGAGAAACCACAAGAAAAGACATAAAGCACTCACAACACTGCAAAACAATATTACCCGCGTCATCGAAAAGAATGACTCAGCCAACTGGTCGTACGGAGATCAGACATCTGCCCGCGGATCCCTTTTAGATCTGGAAGAATCAGAAGGATATCTTGATGATGAAGAAAAAATGCGAGCCTCTAACAAAACCAAATCATAATACCCGACACCTGAACCTCCCAAGGTGAACGACGTACCAGCTATTGATCCTCATTTTACACCACCATCGATCCGCGTTGCTAATTCACCAAGTCATATGAAATCACTGGTTTCTCTATTTTTTGCCGGCTGTTTAATGGTTAGCGCTATTGGCTGTACACAGGAAACACAAAATCGTTTTGGCAGAGCAGTTCAGAACTGGACAGGCACCAACGGTGTGCTGGAAGTATACGCCGGTGACAAGCTTGTAAAACGATTTATGGAGATCGACAAGCTTACCACAGCCAGTGCCACAAGCGGGAGCGATGCGAGGCCTTATCGCTTTGGATATGGCGTGTACGATGCAAACCTGAATGGCATCACAGATCCTGGCGAAAAGAAAGTTTACTTTGAGATTAGCGACTATTCGACGCCTTATGTGTTTTATGAAAGCCCGGACTAACTACTAATGGCGTTGTTTTTGCAAATCTATTTTTTGTAAGGCCATGCCCGCACAACGCTTTTCTCAAAGCCTGTTTTACATACTGTTCTTGGCATCGCTCTTTTTTAGTCGCTCTTTTTCTTTTTCTCTGTGAACACACCTGCGCCCTACGCCAGACTTACAGCCGTTTTACTAAGTATCCTGACTACATTTGCCATTGGCTATGTGTTGTTGGAATTAAAAGTAGTGCTGCTCCCTTTCGCCATTGCCGCATTAATCGCCATTCTGCTCAAACCAATGGTGGGCTACATGCGGTCAAAGGGCATCCCTATGGCAGTTTCGATGCTGATTGTTCTGGCATCGATTACACTGATGGGGTTTCTTTTCACCATTATCTTGTCGTCAACTATCAGTCAGTTTATTGCTGAGTTGCCGGGATACAGGGGAAAGTTTGAGATCCTTGTGAGTGAAGGTCAGCAAATGGTAGAGCGCCTTGCGCTTGTTTTTGGCATACCTGCAGAAGAAATAGAATTCCCTCAGTTCAACTTTTCGGCTATTTCGACAACAGCGCGCGCCGGCCTAAATACGCTGTTCAATTTTCTGAGTACGGCCTTTCTAATCATCCTCTTCCTGTTTTTCATGCTCATTGGCGCCGGCCAGGCAGAGAAAAAGGTAAGCCTTGCCTTCCCCGAAGAAATGGCAGAACGCATTGCGCTTACCCTCAAAAATATTGGGAGTCAGGTCAGGAAATATCTACTTACCAAAACACTGGTAAGCGCTGTCACCGGAATGCTTACTTTTTTGATACTTTGGGGCATGGGCGTTGACTTTCCACTCATATGGGGCTTTTTAACTTTTCTACTCAACTTTATCCCCAATGTGGGATCCCTGGCGTCGATCATTCTGCCTTTCTTGCTTTCACTGCTACAGTTTGATGGATGGGTGTTACCCGTTTCTGCGCTCATATCCCTTGCTGCTGTGCAATTACTGATGGGTCACTTTATCGAACCGCGTATCCTGGGTCACAACCTGAACCTCAGCCCACTGCTCATTCTGGTGTCGCTGATTGTCTGGGGTTGGCTTTGGGGTATTGGTGGCATGATACTCGCCGTTCCTTTAACTGCTACGATCAAAATCGTGCTGGGCAATATCGAGACGCTGCGACCTGTTTCCGTGATGATGAGCGGTGGAAATGGAAATGGGGAATGAGGACTGCAGTTCACTGATCAAATCCATACACATGCCATTCACGCAAACTATTCAGAAGTAAAAAACACCTCCTGATAAACGTCCGCCTCCATTTTTACCACTTCTGGAGTACAGATTTTTCCCAAAGGTATACTGTAACGGGTAAACTGCACACATGAATGGCGGGTACAATACCCAAGAAAACACATAAACATTGGAGCCCCCCATGGAAACCACCAAGAAAATATATCAGAGAAGCTTCTTCGCCTTATTTTGCGTTTGGACAATCATCTGTTCTTCTGCCATTGGATAAGCAATACGCTTTGACGTAGAATCCTGGCCGGCGAAACCCAGCGTAGTGTCCAGTTTATTATTGTCTGGTTTTCCAATGTTTGAAGAAGAGCGCATCAGGGAGCAGAGGATTTGTTTTTCCCCGCGTCCCCTCTTCTCTTTAACTCTCTTCATGCATGAGCTGTTTAAAAACGAACTCCGCGCTATACTAGCTTTCAATCGTATTATCAAGAATAGACTGCAGCATTTCCCGGGATTCCTCATTGCCCCGGTTTAACTCATCTAACATCAGATCAACAAGCTGCTGCTTGCTCATGTTAGATTCTTCCATCATGATCTCCCAGAAGTACTTTAACCAATCTGTATTATTCTCGCGGGTACTTTTCTCAAAAGCTGCAGCTATTTCATTATGCAGATTAAGTAATTCTTCCTCGCTTTGGTATTTGGCTTCCAACATGAGATTCAAGGGGTATGGTCAAGAAGTGTAGATTGGGTACTTTACATCTCTTAAGAGTATCGGTGCATCTCAAGTTTTTTTAATAGCCTACAGGTGTTGTTAGGTTTTAACTTCGTTTACGATTCCATAAGAATCTTTGGCGTAACGAACCATATGAGCTGCCCGGGATGATTTCCAAGCGCTTCCCATGAATCAATATCTATATCGATTCGTGCCATGGTTGCCGTTGTGAAACGCACAACGCCTCCTCCGCTAAGTACACTGGTTGTCATAGAGCACGTGGGCTCATGGCCTGTCAGAATCACGCAGTCAGCTTCATCTGGTGTTTTACGGGCAACAGCCAGATAGTCGTACACACTGGCATCGTATAACTCGCTTTCTATATGGATATCGCCAGGCCACTCGCCGGCTTCTTTTGCCAGTGCCAATGTTGTGCGTGCACGGACCGCTGACGAAGAAACCAGATAATCAGGGACCTGATCTGTTTCCTTTAACCAGTTGCCCATTCTGCGTGCAGCCTTGATGCCCCGCTTTGCCAGGGGGCGTTCATGGTCGGCGCCATAGTCCGCATCCCAATCTGATTTACCATGCCTGAAAAGTATAATCGTTTTCATATAATCTATAATTACCAAATGGTCACATCAGTTTCATAGGAAATCGTGAATTGAAACTGCTATTGATGTATCATATACCCCCGCCTCTACATGGTCATCTATATAAAGCAAAATTCAAGACGATACAAAGAAGAAAATGTAGAGCGGTTTAAAAGTGATTCCTTATTTATTAACTTGTCGCCAGCAGGGATCCGGATTTTATTGGCTGTAAGAAATTAATGTATCGATATTTATGAAGGTTATCGCGTGTTACAACATAAAGGGCGGCGTTGGTAAAACAACCACTGCGGTGAATCTTGCCTACATTTCTGCAGCTTCCGGGAGCAAGACGCTCCTGTGGGATATCGATCTGCAAGGATCTGCAAGTATGCTTTTCCAATCCGCGACCGGGAAAGATAAAAGCATCAAAGTTTTTGGCGACAAAGGAAAAAAGGCCAAGTCTCAAATACAAAAGACGGCCTATAAAAACCTCGATATTTTGCCGGCAGATTTTTCTCTCTTCAAACTGGATCGAAAAATTGGCGAACTGGACAAGCCAAGGAAAACGTTTAAAGCGCTCCTGTCCTCTTTTTCTGGCAAATACGATACAGTTTTTATCGATTGCCCCGCCGGCTATAACCTCTTCACACAGACACTTCAGCAAACTGCGGATGTTTTCCTGATTCCGATTATCCCATCGCCTCTTACCCTCAGCAGCTACGACATATTCAAAAAACAGCTCAAGAAGGACTCTAAGAAGGGAGTCATCTTATTTCCTTTCTTTTCGATGGTTGACAAAAGAAAGCAGCTGCACAAAGAAATTATTGAGTTGCATAAAAACGGCACCAAAGGGTTTTTACACAGTCATATCCCCTACTCCAGTAAAGTTGAAAGAATGGCCGTAGAGCTCGCGCCTCTTCATACGTTTGATAAACGAAGCGTCGCCGCCAAAGCGTACAAAAGCCTCTGGGATGAGATAAACACAAACATTGGCACCTATGAGCGCGTAAAGAAAATTAAGATGTGGTAATTGTATCTACCACATTCATAGTTTATAATAAACGCCTATCAGTCTTTTGCTCTCAATTTTATACTGAGGCAGTTTCGCAACTGCCTTTTTATTGGTCATTCACGTAATCCCAAAGTCCTAGGTCCATGTCGCTCTGGAAAAAATTAACTGGTGAATTTGTCGATATCATTGAATGGATCGACGAGTCTCAACAAACCATGGTGCATCGTTTTGATCATCATGACCACGAAATCAAATACGGCGCAAAGCTGATTGTACGAGAAGGACAAGCAGCTGCATTTGTAAATATGGGTGAGCTTGCTGATGTATTTCAGCCCGGCACATTTACGCTGGAAACACCCAATGTGCCGATTCTTTCAAAGCTTCAAAACTGGCGTCATGGATTTGAGAGCCCGTTTAAAGCCGAAGTGTATTATGTGAGCACCAAGCAGTTCACTGACCAGAAATGGGGCACCAAAAACCCGATCATGCTGCGGGATCCTGAGTTTGGTCCTGTCCGTCTGCGCTCCTTCGGCACCTATGCGATCAGGATAACCGATCCTGCAAAATTCTTGCGTCAGGTTGTTGGTACGAACGGGTATTTTGCGATCGATGACATATCTGGACAGCTCAGAAACATGGTGGTCTCTCGATTCACCGATATACTGGGCGAAAGCAAAATTCCGATTCTCGACCTCGCAGCCAATTACGATGAGCTCGGAACGTTTATCAGGAAAAAACTGGCGCCGGAATTCGGCGAATTTGGCCTGACATTAACGTCCATGCTTGTTGAAAATATTTCGCTTCCACCTGAAGTTGAAAAGGCATTAGACAAGCGCACCAGTATGGGTGTGATTGGTGACCTGAGCAAATACACGCAATTCCAGGCCGCTGAGGCCATGGAAAAAGCCGCTGAGAACCCAGGAGGCACAGCCTCTGGTGGCATCGGCATGGGGATGGGATTTGCCATAGCAAACCAAATGGGTCAGGCTATGGCCGGCAGCGGCCAACAGAACACCAATCCGGCAACGCCTCCCCCTTTACCGGGTACCTTTGCCTTCCATGTGGCTATCGATGGCAAACAGGCCGGACCATTCAACATGGACCAGCTGAAAGGTCTTGCCTCGGAAGGAAAACTCAACGCGTCTTCTCTTGTATGGAAGCCCGGCATGCAAAACTGGACTGCAGCCGGCGAAGTATCTGAAGTGGCCGGCATTCTTACCGTGATACCGCCGCCCTTGCCCCCACAATAAGCTTTCCCGGTAGATCTCTTCCACAGCAAAGCTTATAAGTGATGTTACCCAAACCTTGCCAGGGCATCGTTTCTAAACGGTTATGGCAATACGTTTGCGCGACTACGCGTAACATCAGTTATTCAGTAGAACAAAGGATTAAATGTCTGAGCGGCAGTTTCCGTGTGAGCAATGCGGGGCAGATTTAAATTTTGTCCCTGGCACACACTCCCTTGCCTGTAATTTTTGTGGTCACGAAAACCTCATTGAGGTCAAGTCTTCTCCAATAGTTGAGCAAGACTACAGGGCACAACTTGCCCAAAAAACTTCGCACGAAACCATGCACGAAGTAATGGTTGTGAAGTGCGATGCATGCGGCGCAGAATCCAGCTTTAATCCCAACATTGTATCAGACGCGTGCCCTTTTTGTGGGACCAGTATTGTTCAAACAGGGCGCGCTAAACGTGCAATTCTCCCTCAGGCAGTAATGCCCTTTATTACCACAAAAGATGAGGGGCAAAAAGCATTTGCTAAATGGCTACATGGTTTATGGTTTGCGCCGTCGATTCTTAAATCACTGGCAAGGCAGGAAGACCGACTCAAAGGGATGTACATTCCGTATTGGACCTACGACTCAAATACCACCTCGGATTATCATGGACAGCGGGGAGATTACTATTACACCACAGAGTCGTATACGGCGCAAGTGAACGGCAAGTCCGTTCGCCGGACAAGGCAGGTACGGCATACAAGGTGGTCTCACGCGCAAGGCCGCGTTTACGAAGACTTTGACGACGTGCTGATCATCGGTACCAGATCTTTGCCAGACAAGGAGGTACGTGCGCTCGGCCCATGGAGACTCACATCGCTAAAACCTTACACAGATGCTTATCTGAGCGGATTCCAGGCAGAGAGCTACTCCGTACAATTGGAAGAAGGATTCTCTGATGCAAAAAATATAATGGATTTAACAATCCGACATGCGATACGAAGTGATATTGGAGGTGACGAACAACGCATTCTCCACAAAGACACAGAGTATCGCAACATCACGTTTAAACATATTCTACTGCCGATCTGGATCAGTTCTTATCGCTATAAAAAAAAGATCTATCGTTTCATGGTGAACGGGCAAACTGGAGAAGTACAAGGTGAGCGCCCGTGGAGCAAAGCAAAGATAGCTGCGACCGTCATTGGTGTGGCTCTATTGATTGCTATTCTCGTGTTTGTATTGAATGAGAATGGGTAAACACGATTTTGTCTGTTTGACAAAATCTTGAATATCGAACACCCAACAAGGAATTTTGAATATCGAAGGGTATATCAAAAATCACTTCACCATTGAACATTCCTTCTATCTGGATCAGTTCTTATCACTATAAAAAAAAGATTT
>JBGCEN010000482.1:0-4279 GCA_045106435.1 Rhodothermales bacterium | reverse complement strand
CGCTTTTATTTCCGAATTTCGCAATACTGAATACTGAGAAAGGACGATTGACTTCACGCCTATTTGCATGGTACGATGGGTACGAATTAACTGAAGCGAGCCGTATTTCGTACGTTTCGTAGCCCTTGTACTTCTCGTACCTTTGAACCTCAGTACTTAGCTATTATCCTGACAAAGTACTAGTACTCTGTCAGCGAAATAAATGGAGTATCAGATTTTCAGGGTACGAAGCGTATGAGCGTACGATGGGTACGAAAAAGTCTTCTTTTCTTCTTTTCTTCTTTCGTACCTATCGTACTCTTTGTACTTCTCGTACCTATGAACCTCAGTACTTAACTCATTCCCCTGACAAAGTCCGAGTACGTAATACTTTTAACGCGAAAGATCTGAAAATTCAAATGAGGCCTGTTTATGGGATGGTTCAAGCGAAAAGAGACGTGTATCCACTGTAATACAAATAAAACAAGGCGAGATTTTGAAGAGCAACCGACTTGTCCGGCTTGTAGAATAGATATCTTGATAAAGAGAGAAACTCCACGGGTTTGTCCAGCCGATGGTGTCACGCTTGTCAAAACCATCAGCAATGAAATTATTATTGATCAGTGCCCAACATGTAAGGGGGTCTGGCTCGACGCCGGCGAACTGGAGGCCATAAAGCAAGCCGCTACCGAAGAGGGGATGGGGACTGGAATGGTATTAGGTATTGCCACCTGATCCCCCTTAAATGTTAGTATTTATATCAGCGTGAGCCAGTTCAAACAGTTTTGGCGTATTTAATAGTAAATATGCGCTATAATAGAAAGGCGATTTTCCCACGATGTCTATGTGTAAGGATACCTTCATAGGCATGTCTCGTCCTTTTGAGATGTAGCATAACTACCCCTGGAGCTCGTTTACCTTATTACATGACTGATACACAACATTCTACCAACAGCCCCTCCTGCATAGCCATATTGATCGTGTTTTTTGTCTCTGCAATCGTCGCATGGGTCCTTTTTGTATAAACCGTCGCGAAATGACTGAGCCGAGCAAGGGAAAGCTGTCTATGCGATACAGGCGCATAACTGACAATCACATCATGCATTGTTTTTGTGGATGCGCGTCTGTGTAGTTACAATATTGAACGGCAGAAGCTGAAACTAGACATTTCAGGAGGGGTTGACTCGGCTATCTGATCTTTTAGATTAACGCCGAACGCAAAATGGAGAAAAAAGACCGTTTAACCCGCATCATGTTTGTTTGCATGGGGAATATTTGTCGGAGCCCTTTGGCTGAAGGGGTGTTTCGTCATCAGGCGCGCGAAGCCGGCGTGCTTGATCAGTTCTATATCGCCTCCTCTGGCACCGGCGGATGGCATGCAGGGCAGCGTCCAGACAAGCGCATGGATCAGGTGGCGCAGAAAAATGGGGTGTCGATGGAAGGCCAGTATGCCCAGCAATTTGAGTATGGCGATTTTGACGAATATGATCTGATCCTGGTGATGGACAAAGACAATCTGCACAACGTCAAACAAATGGATCCAGCCGGCAAACACGAGGCGAAAGTCAAGCTTTTTAGATCGTTTGATCCTGAACCAGGTGATATGCAGGTGCCCGATCCCTACTATGGAGGACCACGGGGATTTGACGATGTATACCAGATGGTAGACCGCACGTCTGGTGCTTTGCTTACACATCTGCTGGATGACTGAACAGCTCAAATCTGATATCGAAGCATACACTGGCAGCATCCAGCATATCCGTTCGGTTGGTGGTGGATGTATTGCAAATGCATCCTGTGTTGAAGCAGGGAACGGGCGATTTTTTCTGAAGTGGGGAGGACCTGAAGCCACAAAAACCTTTGGCGCCGAAGCCGCCGGCCTCACGGCACTTCGCCAAGCTGACACCTCATTAAAAATCCCCGTGGTGATTGGCTTTAATGAAACGGGCGATGGGTTTTTATTGCTGGAATGGCTTGAGACAGGATCAAAGCCTGCTGGATTTGATGAGGCTTTTGGCATGGCGTTGGCACAAATGCATCGGCATACTGGAAAAGCCTATGGATTTAACCAGGATAACTACATTGGGAGTACCGCCCAGATAAATACGTGGCACGACAACTGGCCGGCATTCTTTCAGACTTGTCGCCTGGAACCGCAGGTCCGCCTGGCAAGGCAAGGAGGGCATTGGTCGACGGCGTGGGATCAAGGACTTCAGCGTCTTTACAATAGGCTGCCCGATCTATTACCGGCTACCCCTGTTTGTTCAATGCTACACGGAGATTTGTGGGGCGGCAACTACATGGTAACGGCGGAGGGACAAGCTGCGCTGTTTGATCCCGCGAGTTACTACGGGCACCGCGAGACCGACCTCGCGATGACAGAAATGTTTGGCGGGTTCGACGCGCGATTTTATGATGCCTATCGTGAGGCTTGGTCTTTAGAGGCCGACTATGAAACACGAAGAAGTATCTATAATCTTTACCACCAGCTTAATCATTTGAATCTGTTTGGATCAGGCTATGCAGCTGGTGTAGCGAGGGTTTTGGGGCAGTTTTAAATAAAGTTATCCATCTGTTCCTTAGCTTAAGTGACTAAGTTCATACCTCTACTGTTTGAATCGCTGATGTTCAACAGCCGCCCAATATCCACCTAATACCCACCAGAACGGTCGATTCCCTAATCGTTCTATATCGCTTGGCTATATCTATGAAAGCTCGTATCAAACAAGAAGATCAGTCTCGTATCTTTTTATTGACTGGCATGCTAATTATTTGTGTTGTCTTGATTGCCGGCTGCATCCCCGGTGATCAATCAAAAAATATTGATGCGCAGAAGCTTCAGTTTGAATTGGAATTGTCCACTGCTGCTGCTGATCAAGTGCAGGCTTTGGGATTGGATACGCCTGTGCAAGGACGGGTGTTTGTGATTGTATCTCGCAATGATGAGAAAGAGCCCCGCGAGCAAGTTGGCGTGAATGGTGTGCCTTTTTGGGGACGAAATGTTGAAGGACTTAAGGGAGGTGAGGCTGTTATGCTTACTGCCGGCGAAGATGGCTTTCGCGGCTATCCTTTTGAAGACTTTAATTCATTGCCTGCGGGGGAATATTACGTGCAGGCCTTTCTGAGTGTGTATACCACCTTTAATCGATCTGATGGCCATACGGTCTCTTTGCATCTAAACGCCGGAGAAGGACAGAACCAGTGGCGAGCACCCGGAAGTGTGCATAGCGAGGTAACCAAATTATCCATTGACCCAGCCAGGAAAACGACGATAAAATTGGTGCTTGATACCGTTATCCCGCCCATCGAGCCATTGGAAGCCGGCGATGTATTGCAGCAAGGTAATCCTGTTGATACAGACTGGGTGAAATACGTCAAGATCAAAAGTGAGAAGCTTTCTGCATTTTGGGGCCGGCCGATGTATATCGGTGCCAATGTCTTATTGCCTGCGGGGTATGATGCCAATACGGATCGCACGTATCCGGCCCTTTATATGCAAGGGCATTTTCCTGGCCGCAGGGCCCCCTTTAACTTTGTAGCCGGCGCGCCGGGCAGGGGGCGTTCAGCCGGGTTTGCTGACTACTGGACTTCAGGCAAGGCACCGGAGATGATGGTCATTTCGATACGCGATGCAAACCCTTATTACGACACCTCATACTCCGTAAATTCAGCGAACCTCGGGCCCTACGGTGATGCGATTATGGAAGAGTTGATTCCGTATCTGGAATCGCAATTTCGAATCGTCTCTGAAAGCTGGGGGCGTGTTACTGCCGGCGGATCTACTGGTGGGTGGGAAGCTTTGGCTATGCAGATGTTTTATCCCGATGATTTTGGCGGCGCGTGGGGATGGTGTCCTGATGCGGTGGATTTTAACTACCACCAGATTGTAAATGTGTACGAAGATGAAAACGCGTATTTCACCAACAACGAATGGCACCAGATTGAGAGACCAAACGCCCGGAGCTTTGATGGCAATATTCGGTCTACTGTCCGGCAAGAAAATCATATGGAGCTTGCTACAGGCGCAAATAGCCGTTCAGGCGGCCAGTGGGCGATTTGGGAGGCTGTATACGGGCCGGTCGGTGAGAATGGCTACCCGCGTCCGATTTGGGATGCTGAGACGGGAGACATAGATAAAGAGACCGCTGCTTACTGGAAATCAAATTATGATTTACACGAACAACTGAAGTCCAAGTGGGAGACCATCGGGCCGAAGCTGGCTGGTAAGATTCACATCGCCACCGGCGACATGGATTCGTACTACTTGGACAATGCTGTGTATTTGATGGAGGAGTTTCTA
>JBGCEN010000481.1:0-6836 GCA_045106435.1 Rhodothermales bacterium | reverse complement strand
AATAACGCATCTGGCTATAGTTATTTGATGTACTACTCGTACTTTGTCGGCGAAATAAATGAAGCATCGTCTTTGCATGGTACGAAGCGTACGATGGGTACAAAGCGTACGAATGAACTGAAGCGAGGCGTATTCCGTACGATAGGTACGAAAGAAGAAAAGAAGAAAAGAAGACTTTTTCGTACCCATCGTACGCTCATACGCTTCGTACCCTGAAAATCTGATACTCCATTTATTTCCCTGACAGAGTACTAGACGCTTTTCAATGAATAGAAATACCCTCTTTATTTCACATACTTATGTGATTGTAAGCGCCATCAAATAGTGATATTATATTTGTACGTTTTATCCCTCCTTTTAACAGGTTCTGATCATGCTTTCTAGCTCTAAATATAGCGGCGCATGCGAACATTCAATGACAAGTGCCCCGTCCAATAATTTGCGAAAAATGGAGTATACCTCCCTGCTCTCAGGGCTACTGGTGATGGGTGCTTCTTTAGGTTTCTGCCTGACGGTTTGGTATGTGATTATAAAAATCGTCGTTTAGTAAAATCCTTTTCTGTGTTTTATGGGGCTGTATTTATGAAGCACAGGCCGGCGGTTTGATACTTGCGAGGGTGGAATTTGCGGCGGCTTGATGTGCGTGATTCCAGTGAAAACAACTCCTGATGTTTAGCGCATTGTGTACAGCGTAACGTCATAGCCAACTGACGTTGCGCGCCGCCGCTTAAGCCTTGTCCATTTCAGTTGCGTTAATAAATCACTGCGTTTAAAACCCGTCTCAACCTCCGCTTTTTAGGAGTACGTTGATTAATCGAGGACACTTTGTTAATAACAATTAAGTATTTGCTTAATTAATGACGTATTTCGTTCAAGATTGCGTGAAAAGGAGGGGTGTCTGGTTGATTAATGTGTTAGGCTAAAGTTATCCTACGTCGGCTTTGGGTTTTATCAGGTCGCAACGTGGGTCGGCGACCAGTAATTCCTGAAGTCTGAAAGCCGGGGCACTTTTGTGCTCCGGCTGAATTTTTTTTAAACACTTTTTGACCAACGAGATGCTGAAATACGTGTTAAAAAGCTGAGTTATACGCCAGCTTTTTTCATTTCTTTGTGAAAAGGGACAGGAATTGAGGGGAACCTTTGATCTATCTATGGCGAAATGTTGTATTATGCAAGCAAACCTTCTAGGTTGTATAGACAATTAGAAGTCTTATGAAATTTAATTGTCCATACTACCTGGTAAGGTACATTATATAAATCAAGTAAAGAGGTATCTGCGTGGCGAAGCAACGTAGAGGAATGTTAATAAAGAATACGAATACGCGTCCAGTTGATATAGAGATGAAGACGCGCTCCTTGCGATTAAACGCTGGGGAAGAGAAGCTGATTACGGCAGATGAGGTACGTGATGCCGCACTTCGTGAAAAACTTCAAATTCGTGCAATTAGTATTGTTCGCCCATCTACCGAAATGGAAGAAGATGAGTTAATGCAATTAATCGAAGAGGAAAAGGCGAGGCAGGCGGCAGCCGAAGCTGAAGAAGAGTAGCTGCCTATTCAAATAGCAGCTTGCACACGTTCAACTTTTAACTAGACCCCCAGAATGAAGGTATTAGCGTTAGAGCCGTGGTATGGAGGATCACATCGGAATTTTCTGGATGGATTTGTAAAACACAGCCGGCATGATATTCACACCGTAACGATGTCTGCCCGGTTTTGGAAATGGCGGATGCACGGCGGAGCCGTATCCATGGCTCGAAAGGCTAATGAATGGGTGGCTGAAGGCAATAAGCCCGATGTTATTCTTGCGTCGGATATGGTAAATATTCCAGCGTTCTTGTCACTAACGCGGCCTGAGCTCTCTGATGTGCCGGTTGTGATGTATCTGCATGAGAACCAACTAACCTATCCTTTAAAAGAGGGTAGAGAAAGGGATTTTACTTACGCTTACATCAACTACCTCTCTTGTCTTGCTGCAGATCGGATCGTTTTTAATTCCAAATTCCATCATGACGAGTTTCTGGATGCATTACCCGTTATGCTAAGGGCCTTTCCTGATTACAATCACTTGCATACAGTGCAAAAGATCAGGGAAAAGAGTTCCGTGTTACACTTGGGTATGGATCTTCGGGCGCATGATGAACACGGACATCGATCTACACCGCGGACACGAGGGCATCTGATGGATACACCCGTTGTGTTGTGGAATCAGCGATGGGAATACGATAAGAACCCGGAAGCATTTTTTCGGCTCATGAACCGGCTGGATGACTCTGGCTGTTCGTTTCGACTCATTCTTGCCGGCGAGCATTTTGAAGAGCAGCCGTATGAGTTTGAACGCGCGTTTGAGCGCTACGCAGAACGTATTCTTCATTATGGCTATGCAGAAGACTTTGAAGAGTATTCAAGTCTGCTGCATCGGGCAGATATCATCGTTTCTACAGCTATACACGAGTTTTTTGGTATTGCAGTGATGGAGGCCATCTTCTGCGGGTGCCACCCGCTGCTGCCGAATCGTTTGAGTTACCCAGAACTCATTCAGCCTTCTTTGCATAGCCCGTTGTTACACGCACCGACGCTTTATAACGACGAGGAAGAATTGTTCAAAACGCTCTATAAAATTCTGAAGCAAGAGGAGAAGCCGCTACCATTGGAGACTTTGAGGGAAGTGTGCAAGCACCTGGATTGGCGCGATCATGGTAAACATTATGATGCGCTTTTGGAGCAAGTTGTAGCAGAAAAAAGTACCGTAAACAGTTGAATTGCCTGATTGCAAATCTATAGGCATACGATTTGTTTAGAGATCTACTTTTGATTGGCCCGTAATAGCCGAGATTACCGTAAGTACTGTATCCCGTAATGAATGTGGGGAGTAGTCAGGGACCCACAGCCATTACTGGAGATGAATTGATCTTGCCTCAATTATAGGTGGCACGTACGTGCGAATAAGCTTTTCAATTACCGCATGCGTCAAAAGTGGGTTATTTCTTTTTTATCCCAAGTTAGTGGCTCATTTCCTTTGTTGCATTCCAGAGGCAGATAACTGCACTGGTTTATTGCAGTAGAATAATTTAACGAACCACGAATATTTTTCATGGCGTCCTCTATCAACAACCGCATTCTCATGTTAGTGGAAAATAACTCCTACCCCGGAGATACACGGGTAAGGAGGGAGGCACTGGCTTTGGTTGATGCGGGTTTTAATGTAACAGTAATTGCACCTCGCTCGTTGGGACAGTCTCGTCGCGATGTTGTAGATGGCGTTAGCGTTTACAGGTATCCTGAACCTTCGGAAAGAGATTCTTTTTGGGGATTTGTATGGGAATTTCTGTATTCCACGATTGCAGCCTTTATTGTCTCTTTCTCAGTTTTGCGAAAAGAAGGATTTGACGTCATTCATGCGCACAATCCGCCTGATACGCTCTTTGCGATTGGTCTTTTCTACAAGCTTTTTGGAAAGAAATTTGTTTTTGATCACCACGATTTAGCGCCTGAGCTATATATGGCGCGTACCGACGGCAAAGGGAGTACGCTTGTATACAAGGTGTTGTTGTTGCTCGAGAAGTGGACGTTTCGCACGTCTGATTTAGTGATTTCGACAAATAATTCTTACAAAAAGATTGCAACCGAGCGCGGCGGTGTAAATGAGGAGAAAGTTAGAATCGTGAGAAACGGCCCGCCGCTGAGTTTTCTTGAATATGCGCAGCCATATCCTGAACTCGTGAATCTCCCAAAGACCATCTTTGGTTACGCCGGCTCCATTGGCATTCAGGATGGTCTCGATTACTTAATCAAGGCGCTGCACTATTTAAAAACTGAACTCAAGCGCGACGATTTCCTGACGATTATCATGGGCGATGGCGATGATGTGCCTCGTATTAAATCCATGACAAGAGAATACGGTCTGGAAGATCATGTGCAATTTACCGGTTGGCTTAAGAAAGATAAGCTGACCCGTTACATGACCTCCATAGATATTGGTGTTGATCCGGATCCGTCCAATGACTTTAATGATCGGTGTACGATGATTAAAATGACGGAGTATATGGCGTTTTCAAAGCCTATCGTTGCATTTGATTTGCCAGAGCACAGACATACATCCGGAGAAGCGGCTATTTACGTGCCGGAGAATAACGTTGGCAATTTTGCCCGTGCGTTGTTATTGCTTATGGATGATCCCAAGCAATGTGAGCAGATGGGCAAGCTGGGGCGCAAGCGGGTTGAAGAAAAGATTGCCTGGGAATATTCAGTACCTAAGCTGGTCAGCGCCTATGAAGAAGTTTTAGGCTTCAAGGCATTACATCGGGCATCAGCGCCGACGAGTCAACAATTTGTTCGCGATTCAAACCTGGAGCAGATCTGAGTTCGGCGTTGTTGGGCGGGTATATGGAAATAGCCGAGCAGAATTGACAGATATAAAAAAGGATGAGCTGCAATAGCAACTCATCCTTTTTATCTATAACCGAAAAATGCTGTCTGAACTACATGTTTTCAACCATCGCATTTCCGAACTCACTACATTTCAGCAGCGTAGCACCTTCCATCAACCGCTCAAAGTCATAGGTCACCCGGCGCTGATTAATGGTTTTTTCCAGTGAGGAAATAATCAGGTCTGCAGCTTCTTTCCAGCCCATGTAGCGGAGCATCATTTCGCCAGAAAGGATTACAGATCCAGGATTAACTTTGTCCTGGCCGGCATACTTCGGTGCTGTACCGTGTGTTGCTTCAAAGATAGACAGGCCATTGTCGTAGTTAATGTTGGCACCAGGTGCGATACCAATGCCACCAACCTGCGCTGCTAGCGCATCAGAGATGTAATCGCCGTTCAAGTTCATGGTTGCAATCACACCATATTCTGCAGGACGCGTAAGAATCTGCTGCAAGAAAGCATCCGCAATAACATCCTTGATAACAATGCCGTTTGGCAATTCGCACCAAGGGCCGTCTCCAATGACTTTGCCACCAAATTCTTCTACAGCCAGTTGGTATCCCCAGTCGCGGAAGCCACCTTCTGTATACTTCATGATGTTGCCTTTGTGAACCAGGGTCACAGAAGGCAGGCCTTCAGCAATAGCATATTTAATGGCAGAACGTACAAGGCGGTAGGTACCTTCCTGTGAAATAGGTTTAATGCCAATGCCGCTTGTGTTGGGGAAACGAATAGACGTTACACCCAATTCTTCCTGTAAAAATTTGATCAGCTTGGCGTTATCATCTGAACCTGCTTCGTATTCGATGCCGGCGTAGATATCTTCTGAATTCTCTCTGAAGATGATCATGTTGATTTTTTCGGGGGCCTTCACTGGTGAAGGTACACCGTCAAAGTATCTTACCGGGCGAACACAGGCAAAGAGATCCAGCTTCTGCCGGAGGGCAACATTAAGCGAACGAATACCGCCGCCTACCGGTGTTGTGAGTGGGCCCTTGATTGATACAAGGTGATGTCTGATTGCTTCGAGCGTATCATTTGGGAGCCATTCGTTGTATTTGGCAAACGCTTTTTCGCCGGCGTACACCTCGAACCATGAAATCTTCTTGCTACCGCCATAGGCTTTTGCTACTGCAGAATCGAAAACATGCTGCGCGGCACGCCAGATATCAGGTCCAATTCCATCTCCTTCAATGAAAGGCAGAATAGGGTTATCTGGAACGACAAGTTTGCCGTTCTCCATGGTAATGCGTGCTCCTTCAGAGGGAGTAACTAATTTAGTATAATCAGGCATTGCAAAAGCTGCTTAGGGTAATTGGTGTCGAAAGAAATCATCTAGTGATATTGGGGCAATCACATAGTTCCAATACTACTAAAACGTTCCGTCTTTAGCCCTTTCTTCGCTTTAAATTAGCGAAATAGGAGTATGTATGAGGGTCTGGCTCTCAGACAGAATGCTGTGTAACCCGCAGGCAGGGATTTGTGTTGCCTGTTTTGTCTTTGATGCCAACCGCTAATACGCGTAGGCTACAGGGTTTTTGTTAAATCTCTGATGCGTAACTCCCACACTTTATGCATGGCTTCCCATACAATTTTTTTGCTCATTTTAGATTGCCCTTCGGTACGCTCTGTGAATACAATGGGTACTTCCGCAAGGCGGTATCCTTTTCGCCATGCCCTGTATTTCATCTCGATTTGGAACGAGTAGCCGTTTGATTTAACTTTGTGCAGGTCGATGGCCTCTAATACTTTTCGATGGTAGCACTTGAAGCCGGCTGTAACGTCGTGAATAGGGAGGCGGGTGATAAACCGGGTATAAATGCCGGCACCATAGGAGAGAATCAGCCGGCTCAACGGCCAGTTCATGACTCTTACACCATTGATGTATCTCGATCCAACGGTAAGATCTGCTACGCCGTTTTTGATTGGCGCAATGAGTTGTGGGAGATCCGTTGGGTTGTGGGAGAAGTCAGCATCCATCTCGCAAATAAAATCAAATCCATTTTCGAGCGCGTACTTGAAGCCGGCAAGATAGGCCGTGCCAAGTCCGAGTTTACTTTCCCGTTCAAGGATATCAATCTTGTCTGGATACTGATTCTTCATGTCGTGAACCAGCTCTGCTGTACCATCGGAGGAGCCATCATCGATGATAAGCATAGAGATATCCTCTGGCAGTCCGAGAACCGATTGTATTACGAGGAGGATATTGGCCGCCTCATTGTACGTGGGAATCAGGACCAAAGAACGACCGGTCATGCCCTACAACCTCAATATTGTCCGATTACTTCAACAAAATACTACTACGGAGAAGATACAACCGTAGAATAATTACAACTGCAGAATAATTACAACCGCAGACAAATACAGCCCCAAAAAGAGAATCTGATAAATAAGGCCGCTTGAACTTA
>JBGCEN010000480.1:0-5767 GCA_045106435.1 Rhodothermales bacterium | reverse complement strand
CTCGACTTTGTCCTTTTGGACAAAGTCTCGAATATCGAACACCGATCAAGGAATGTCCAATGTTGAAGGGTTTTTAAGCGCTATCTCGATGTTAGACCTACCTTTTGAGTCTTCGCCGTTTAAGTTATCCATGTCTGGTTGGTAAACCGAGACGTATAAATAATCGAAAAAGACCTTGGTGACGCTAAAAAGAGGCTTTGACATTTTCTTATTGGACAAAGTCGAGCTAATGGCATTTTCGATATTTGACAGAACCAAAATGTCCTTGAGTGCTCTAACTTGTGATAGGTAGTATCGGGACAATTCCGTAAAAGCGATAAACGCATGCTTCTTTATTGTACTTCACACCTGTTTTATTACAAAAATGCCCTATAAAAAATATCGCGCTTTAATCTTTCAATTGATTCTCTGTTGTATGCTCGTTCAAGCGCATGCGCAAAGCACAACAGCAGAGTACACTGTTGCTTTTGAGAGTACCTGGAGTGCGGCGACACATCCCGCCGGCTTCCCTGGCAATCCGCACTTTTCTGGCCTCATCGGTGCAACGCACGACTCAACCGTGACGTTTTGGAGCCCCAACGAACTGGCTTCAGCTGGAATAGAAAGTATGGCAGAGACAGGCAGCAAATCATCGCTCTTGTCTGCCGTAAACAATGCGATTGATTTCGGAAATGCTGAGCACCTCCTTTCAGGCGGTGGCATTGGCGTCTCCCCCGGGAGAGTCACGCTAAGCTTCAACATTTCTGACCAATTCCCCCTCGTGTCACTGGTGTCTATGCTCGCACCCAGTCCAGATTGGTTTGTGGGCGTGCATGATCTGAATCTCTACGAAAACAATACGTGGATTGATGAACTGGTTGTTGATCTGTTTGTGTATGACGCCGGCACAGACTCTGGAACAGACTATACATCCCCCAATGCAGACACGCAGCCAGCCGAAAACATCTTTCAAATAAACACAGTCCCCTTTCTGAATAACGATGCTGTGGCGCCAGTGGCTACGTTTACCTTCAATCTCGTTGCTGCGGTTGGTCAGGAAAAATCGCCAGAATTTCCTGACGAAATGACCATCAGTCCTGCCTACCCCAATCCATTTTCAACACAGACGCAGTTTATCATCCGTGTAGCCCAAACGGAGCAGGTTGACATTAAAGTATTTGACCTGCTAGGACGCGAGGTAGACACCCTCTTTGACGGAACGCTAATCGCTGGCAACAATCACCAATTTTCCTTCAACGCAAAACACCTGCCAGCGGGGCAATACATTGTAAGGATCAAAGGAGCAACAACCGCTTCGGCCAGAATTTTACAGTTGATCAAGTAACCGGGGTTAGATCAATACAACCGTAAGGCTTCGGGGACCGTGTGCACCAAGCACGAGGGATTGCTCAATGTCTGCTGTTTTTGACGGGCCGGCGACAAACACGCCGAATCCTTCCTCGGCTACCGAGATGCGTTTGTAAGCCTCATGCATATTTAATACGATCTGTGATCGATCAAGTATGAGCGCCAGATGCTGGGTGATAAAGGGAGCTTCGCGCCGGCTCATGGATACTTCTGTGACCCAAACAGCACCATTTTCAGCCACACCCAACGTACCTTCGCAAACAAATAACTGGAGTCCGGACAGATCATCCTGACCAGCCAGATCACTCAAAAAGGTGGGTTGCAGCTCAGGGTAAACCGTGCGCAATGCTGCTATAACATTTTCTTTATTGGGCCCAGTTTCTTTATTGGCCCCAGCCGCTTTTTCGACTAGAAGCACTTTCCCGCCTATCTCTTCAACAACGGTAGAAAACGCATGCTGTAGTGACGCTGGCGTTGCCTGTTGCACTGAATCAACAGGTAGCGAATCAACAGGTAGCGATATAACAGGCAGTGGTGTATTTGCCGGCCTGTTACGTCGAAGCTGAGCCAGTATTTCTTCTCGATCTTGCATTAAAACTTCGGTTAACGTCTGTTTTTAAGGTACCAATCTCGAAAGCTCTGTTTTGGTGCATCGGGTAGGTCTCTGGATTTGCCCCAGAGATTGAGTCGGCTGTTAATCACAAAGCCTGGTAGCCAACGGAGGCTACGACGCATCCATCGGCCGGCTTGTTGATAGCGTTTAGGGTTTGCAAATAATTTACCAGCAAACCGCATGGACATTTTCTTACTGGCACCACTATGTCCCTCTTCCGATACAATCTGCCGCCACTTGTACAATTGCGTATGGATATCAATTTTCACCGGGCAAACATCACTGCACGAGCCACAGAGCGTTGATGCAAAGGGTAACGAGCTATGTTTTTTCAAATCGCGCCCGGGCGACAGAATAGCGCCAATAGGACCAGGAATCGTGTAGTCATAGCTATGACCGCCACTTCTTCTGTAAATCGGACAGGTGTTCATACATGCACCGCATCGGATACACTTCAATGAATTCCTGAAATCCTCCCGTCCCAAATGCTCGGAACGCCCGTTATCTACAAGCACAACGTGTAATTCAGCCCCTTCTCTGGGCCGATGGATGTGTGAAGAATATGAAGTGATATGTTGCCCCGTAGCACTACGCGCAAGAAGCCTTAAAAACACACCCAGATGCTCGACCTTGGGGATGATCTTCTCAATCCCCATACAGGCAATATGAATGGGAGCAAGATGGACCCCCATATCGGCATTTCCTTCATTGGTGCAAATGACAAAACCGCCCGTCTCGGCAATGGCAAAATTAACACCTGTGATGGCGGCTTCAGCTTTCAGAAACTGCCCACGCAAGTGTTGACGAGCGGCTTCCGTAAGATATTTCGGATCGCTGGCGCCAGCGTCTGTACCAATCGTTTTGTGAAAGACCTCTCCTACTTCTTCCTTCTTCAGATGGATCGCCGGCAACACAATATGGCTGGGTGTATCCCCAGACAGTTGAACGATGCGCTCTCCGAGATCGGTATCTACAACCTCAATCCCTTGTTTCTCGAGATATGGGTTTAGATGGCATTCTTCGGTGAGCATCGACTTGCTCTTTACCAAACGCTTTACACCCCGCTCGGCCAGAATCTCACCTACAATCCGATTATGAGCAGCAGCATCTTTTGCCCAATGCACATGAATCCCGTTTGCCGTTGCGTTTTTCTCGAACTCAATCAGATATTCGTCAATATGAGACAGGGTATGCTCTTTTATTTGAGATCCCCACTCGCGCAATTGCTCCCACTCCTCTACTTTATGCGCTGCTTTATCCCGTTTGGATCTTACAAACCAAAGTGCTTCGTCATGCCACTCGGTCCGGGCGACGTCTTGATTGAACTCAGCTGCTTTTGTAGGATGAGACATGTTGAGGGGAAGTTAAAATTCAAAAAATTAAAAGTTAAAATTCTTAATTGATGCACCAGCTCTTTACTCCAGAGGTTGCAAACTATTCCCAGGCATAATATTTCACTTTTGACATTTAAACTTTTGAATTTTAACTTCCAAACCTACCAGCCTTCGTTTAGAATTTCCGCCAGATGCATAAACCTTACGTGCTGCTTTTCACGGGTAGCAAGTCCTTGCAGGTGCATGATGCAGGACATGTCCGTCCCGGTAATGATCTCGGCGCCGTTGGAAAGATGATCTTTCAATCGATCTCTACCCATTTTTACAGAGATTGCCTCTTCAGTAACCGCAAAGGTCCCCCCAAAACCACAGCACTCATCTCCCCTATTCAAGTCTACCAGTTGTAAGCCCTTAACCAGGCCTAGCAATTTTTTCACTTTGTCGTCTGCCGGCCCCATCAATTCAGAACTTTTGCCCAAACGCAACCCGCGGAGTCCGTGACAACTTTGGTGTAAGCCTACGCTGCCTGAAAAACGTGCAGGTAGTTTTTCCACCTTTAATACATCCACCAGAAACTCTGCTAACTCATATACCCTGGTTCTCACGGAATTGGCGTCTTTCGAGGCATGGTCTTTCACATGCAAAACGCAGCTACCAGAAGGAGAAACGATGTATTCAAAGCCGGCAAAGTTTTGTTCAAACAGCGAGAGGGCTGCATCTCCTTCTTTTTCGAATCCGGAATTAGCCATTGGCTGCCCACAGCAGGTCTGATCCAGCGGGTAAACAACCTCACATCCAAGCTTTTCCAGTAACTCCAACGAAGCCACCGCAACGTGCGGAAATAACTGATCTACATAACATGGGACGAAGAGAGCAACACGCATTTCCAGATTCCGGGGTCTTTCAATCAAAATTTTAACTTTCGAATTTTAAACTTTACTGCATCAACTCCTTCAGCCGGGAACGATCAACGTTCCCACCACTTAGCAAACAAACAACCGTTGCACCGGCTGGAATTGAGCATTTGCCATTTGCAACAGCGGCAAACGAAGCAGCGGCAGCCGGCTCGGGCAACACTTTACACCATTCCATAATATCCAACATGGCCTCAACAATCTCTTCGTCGGTTACGATCGCTATTTCATCTACCAGCGCTTGTACATGTGCGAGGTTGTGGACGCCGGCAAATGGCGCGGCCAGCCCGTCTGCAACCGTTTTGTTTGTGGTAATCGTGATGGGTTTTCCTGCCGCAACGCTTTGATGCATCGCACAAGAATGGGCCGGCTCAACGCCGATCACCTTAACCTCGGGCTTCAAGGCTTTAACAGCCGCTGCAACACCCGAGATCATCCCGCCACCGCCGATGCCCGTCACAACAACATCAACATCAGGCACATCCTCAATAATCTCAACGCCCATCGTGCCCTGACCGGCAATAATATGCGGGTCATCAAACGGGTGGACCAGCGTAAGATCACGTGCTCTCTGGATAGTCAAACAAGTATCCATTAACCCTTCTGCTGTTAATATAACTTCGCCGCCATAGGCCTTCGTCGCCTCAACTTTGCTTTGTACCGCAGTAACAGGCATTACCACGGTGGATTGAACGTCACACTGACGCGCTCCCCAAGCCAAAGCCTGCGCGTGGTTGCCGGCTGAAATAGTTATAACGCCTTTTTCCTTTTCAGCATCGGTCAGATGCTCCAGTTTATTCAGTGCACCGCGCACCTTGAAGGCCCCCGTCTTCTGAAACATCTCCTGCTTAAAAAACAGGTTCAGGCCATATTGACGGCTTAGCTGACTTGAAGGCACGGAGGCCGTCCGGTGGAGCCGGCCTTGAATAACGCGCTGCGCTGAGCGGATTGCATAGAGAGATACGAGTGAATCAGCATGAACCATACAATCCCCTTAACACGACTTTGTCCAAATGGACATAGTCTTGAATATCGAACACCGATCAAGGAATGTCCAATGTCGAAGTGTTTTATGTATTTCCCTCGACATTAAAATTCCTTCTTTGATGTTTGGGTTTAAACTATTCCTATCGGGTTGATCTACCCAGACATACAAATAATTAAACAAGACGTCTTCACCCTGGAATTAGAAACTGTCAAAGCCTGTTTTAGCGCCACCAAGGTCTTTTTCGATTATTTATACGTCTCGGTTTACCAACCAGACCTGGATAAATTAAACGGCGAAGACTCAAAAGGTATGTCTAACATCGATATAGCGCTTAAAAACCCTTCAAAATTGGACATTCCTTGATCGGTGTTCGATATTCGAGACTTTCTCCCTTTTGTGTATAGGCAAAATCGAGCTTAGTTAGCGCTGCTAAATACACGCGTACAGGTAAGGAGGCAAACGTGTATACACAAAAAAGAGGCTCCAGCATAAAACAATGCTGGAGCCTCTTTTTTCAACAATTTTTGCTTACGCCATGCGCTTTACAACAGACCAATCGAAATGCCTGTTG
>JBGCEN010000479.1:0-22654 GCA_045106435.1 Rhodothermales bacterium | reverse complement strand
TCGTGTATGAGCGTGGATTTACCCGAGCCGCTTACGCCGGTAACACATACAACAATGCCTAGCGGGAACGTTGCATCCAATCGCTTGAGATTGTGCTGCCGCGCGTTGGTGATTTTAATTTGCCGTTCTTCATTAATGGGCCGGCGTTCTTTTGGGACTTCAATTTCCTTGGTGCCGCTCAGGTAACCGCCTGTTAACGAGTCCTTATCTTTAAGGATTTGTTTATAGGTGCCCTGGAAGATAACATCTCCGCCATGCACGCCCGAGCCTGGACCAAGGTCCAGAATCTGGTCTGCCCGTCGCATCATTTCCGCTTCGTGCTCAACAACGATGACTGTGTTGCCGATGTCGCGTAGATGTTCAAGAATTTTAATGAGGCGATCTGTGTCGCGTGGATGCAAGCCAATCGATGGCTCATCGAGTACGTATAATGAACCTACGAGCGATGAACCAAGTGATGTCGCGAGATTGATGCGCTGGCTTTCACCTCCGGAAAGGGTATGTGAAAGCCGGTCTAACGTTAAGTAGTCGAGGCCAACTTCAACGAGGTATTTGAGGCGTTTTTGAATTTCTTCAAGCACGCGGCCGGCAACGTTCTCTTCGTGTTCTGATAGTTTAAGTTTGTCGAAAAAGTCCTGGGCATCCCGCGTTGTAAGTTCGCAAAGTTCACCGATGTGGTGTCCATCCACTTTTACATAAAGCGCGGTTTGCTTGAGTCTGTGTCCACCGCATTCCGGACACTGTCTGTATCCACGATACCGGGCGTGGTAGATGCGATAATGCATCTTGTAAGACCTGCTCGTCAGGTACTTGAAAAAACCATTGATGCCGATGTAGCCGCCTTTGCCGTTCCATACAATGTCCCTGTGTTTCTCGGGGATTTGGTGGAATGGAAGATCGATGTCCATGCGTTCATCGACGGCTACTTTGATCAGCGCAGCAAAGTACTTGGCCCATTTTGGTGTACGGAAAGGCGCAATGGCTCCTTGTCGAATAGACAGGTCGGGATTCGGTATGATGAGGTCTTCATCAAGCCCTTGTACCCGGCTAAATCCCTGGCAGCTTGGGCATGCGCCTAGTGGATTGTTAAAAGAGAAAAGATGGGCCGTCGGTTCATCAAAGCGGATGCCATCGCGCTCAAAAAATTCGCTAAAATCAAACCGCTCCCCTTCAAAAACTTTTACAATACACCGGCCGCCGCCTTCTCTGAAAGCCTGCTCCACAGAATCTGCAATACGAGAGGCGGTGTCTTCGTCGTTTTTCTTGATGGCAAGCCGATCAACCAGTACAAGCAATCGCTCACGTGCTATGCGTACCTTTTCTGGCGGCTGCTCGTTCAGGTCGATGATTTTTGCGTGTTCGCCGGCCTTTGCTTTTTTCTCTGTGGGCAATGCCACCAGACGAAAATAGCCCCGGTGGCGAAGGATCTCCAGTTCTTTCTTAAGCGGCGTCTTTTTGTGTTCAGGGACAGGATAACAAACGAAGAAACGCGTTTTGTCTTCCAGTTGCGCCGTTAAAGTGTCCGATACTGAGCGTGGGGAGTCTTTAGTTACTTCCTCGCCGCTGACGGGAGATATGGTTTTGCCAATGCGCGCAAACAGCAGGCGCATGTGGTCGTAAATTTCGGTTTGGGTAGCAACCGTAGATCTGGGGTTACGAGAAACCGTTTTCTGTTCAATCGCAATCGCCGGCGCAAGTCCCGTGATCAAATCCAGATCAGGCTTGTCCATTCGCTCAAGAAACTGCCGTGCGTATGCACTCAGGCTTTCAACGTATCTTCGCTGTCCTTCTGCATAAATGGTATCGAAGGCAAGCGAAGATTTTCCAGAACCTGAAGGGCCCGTAAAAACAATAAGTTTATTACGGGGAAGATCAATATCCAGATTTTTCAGATTGTGCTGTCTGGCACCCCGGATAACGATGCTATGGCGCGCTTTTTCACGATCTTCTTCAGAGGCATGCGTAGCATCAGGTGCTTCTGGAAAAGGAATGAGGGTATCTGCCTCGGACATACTGCGAGCGTTTTGGGATCAAAAGAAGTACACTTTAATTCATCGCCGGCGTTTAAGATGCCGGCTTATCATGAATTCGACGTGGGATGGCCGTAAGATAGGCTATATGTGTTAAATATGTTTGTGGTTTTGGCCTTTACATTACGAATAGAAGGCTGGGAATATCGAATATCCAACAAGGAATTCCCATTTTCGAAGGATTTTTGAGCCTTATTTCGATATTCATTATTCCTTGTTGGATGTTCGATATTCAAAACCAGGGGTTTTGTAAAAAGAAAAAGCGCCTTGCCTGAAGAACAGGCAAGGCGCTTTTTAAGCTTTAAAGTGGTCCAGCTTACTTGAGCAGTAACACCGTACCTGTAAACGTTTGTGCCGGCGTTTCGAGCTGGTACATGTAAGTACCATTGGCAAGATTGTTTGCCTCGAACTGTCGGGTATGGTAGCCGGCTGGTAAAACACTATTCACCAGTTCACGCACCTGCCGTCCCATCGTATCATATACGGTGAGCTTGATTTCCCCTTCAACAGGAAGCGTAAATGAAATCGTTGTTGAAGGATTAAAAGGATTTGGATACGCAGGGTGCAGCGTTACCGCTGTGGCTGCCGGCAGATTGACTGCAATCACATCCGAATACTCAAATGCACCGTCAAAATCCACTTGTTTTAGCCTGTAATAGACTGTTTGTCCTGCAAACCCGCCTGCTTCGTGTTTGTACTGGTAGCTGATCGTTTCTTCCGAAACGCCGTTGCCAGATACAAATCCTACTTTATTAAATGTACCATTGGATGTAACTGAAAATTCTACGTCGAAGCCGGCATTGTTCAATTCGCTGGCGGTGCTCCATTTGAGTACCACATCTTCGCCATCAACCACGCCGTCAAACGAGGTAAGCTCAACAGGAAGCAAGCACTGCGATTCTCCTGTGCTAATGTTTGTAGCTGTACCATAGCTTACGCTTGAATGATATAGCGACATACGATCCATTTTGAAGAGCGTGGATCTGCCTGAAACCTCGAGTCTGTATACCCCGGGTGTGGTAATCAGTGCATAAACTTGATGTGGTCCATCTTCGGTATGTGCAGCGTAATTCCACTCATCATTCCCTTTGCCCTGGTAGACCTTGAACCAGCTATCTTGACCGAGATTGATTACATCGCCGGCGTCTGTTCTTGCCTCTACAGCGTTGTCCCGAAAACGTATCCAGGCATCGTTGTGCTCTGTAGGATGCGGTGCAGCTGTTCTGTAGAGAAAACGATAGGTACCGGTTGTATTAATCTGGATGGGATAGGTTAATATGCCTCCGCCGGCGCCATCAATTATATTTGCGGTATTGCCGGCCTTCCATTCGTAATAGCCCGTCCCAGTTGATCCGGCCAGATCGGTTTGAAGCGTCCAGTCGCCGGCTACATCAGCGGATTCGACTTCCATAATCACCAGGCCGTTGCTTTCAATGAAAGTCCCGTCACAGCCTGCTTGTGCACTGGATTTACTTGCTACAAGTGCAGATTGTGCATGGGCAGCTATCGGAGATAACGACATGAACAAAAACGAAAAAGCTACAATTCCTGATATCCAGGACGGCTTTGTGTTCTTGGTTGGGTTCTTGGTTGTATACTTAGTTGTGTGCTTTCGTAAAGGAGTGGTTTTGAGCATATATAAGGCCGGCGCTTTGAATGCCGGGGTTTGTGATTCTTGTTTTATCGTAGGCTTCAAAAAGGAATTTGAAGAGGTTAAAAAGTCACGCGCGAAGCCCGAGCGTGCAAATTGTATAAGTTTATTCAGCATGGACCTCCAGGTATTTTCATGCAAACAATATCAAACGTATTTTTATCGTCACGCATGGTTATCAAAGGGTACTGAGCGCAAACGGTTGCGGCTGTAATATGCTGCCGTAAGCTGTGGGGCTAAAACACGTCTGGACAATTAAAATCAACAATATGCACGGCTCCTGTATGGTAAGAGCTGGCATCAAACTTCCCAGGGCAGTATTCTAAAATCAATACTCAAATAAAGACCAAAAGCGAAGATCATTTGTTGATTTTAACGCGCTAATCAAGCGTGATGTCAATATCATTAACCGGACGCAACTTAAGTTGTGACGGCTGATTTCGTAACCAAAATCACGCCAAATACTATATGAAACGATCTTGTTCGCACGACACTATAGATCTTCCGGGGTTTGTTATACAAGGTCGGCTTCATTTTATCTCTATTGTATCAAAGCATCGCCTAATATGCGCCGTGCTTTTGCTTTGGGCTGTACTTGTTCTGATCAGCGTTTTACCTCAACGTGTCGTTATGGCGCAGTCCGCACTTCCGCAAACATTTATGGAACTGAGCCGGCAGACTCAATGGGCAGAAATTGAAGCGATACCTGTAAAGTTCGATACGTACCATCCGCAAGGGTTTGCATTGGTCAACGATGTGCTTTTTGTCTCATCCGTTGAAGTAACTACACCTACGCGCCGGTTTGCATCTCTACAAAATGGTATGGGCCGATCTGCCGGGAGTGGTAAGGGGCATCTTTTTAAGATGGATCTGGATGGGAATTTGCTCGCAAGTATTCAATTGGGCGAAGGGGATATGTATCACCCGGGAGGCATCGATTATGATGGCACCTGGTTATGGATACCTGTGGCGGAATATCGCCCGCATTCAAATTCTGTCGTTTATCGCGTAGATCCTCATACACTTGCTGTGGAAGAGGTCTTTAAATACGAAGATCATATCGGCGGGATTATGCACAACACGGATGGTCAGACTTTGCACGGCGTGAGTTGGGGGTCCCGTACATTTTATACCTGGACGCTCAACGAAAACCAGGCAGTGACCAATGCCGCTGTAAAGCCGGCAATGCTTCAAGAGCCGAATCCATCGCATTATGTGGATTATCAGGATTGCATGTATGCCGGCGATCAATTAGGTATTTGCTCGGGGCTGGCTACTTATTACAATGGCCAGGTGCGGTTTGCGCTGGGCGGATTGGAGTTGGTTGATTTGGAGAATGGTCTGCCAGTGCATCAAGTCCCGTTTCCGTTTTGGACAGAAACGGGCCAATCAATGATGCAAAACCCTGTGGCTTTAGAACTGAACGAGCAAGTACTGCGGCTTTATGCGATGCCGGAAGATAATCAGAGCCGGCTTTTTATCTACGAAACCAGGATTGATGAAGAAGAGTGAGCAGGTACTTCTGACAAAGCAGATGGAGGTGAGGCGGAGGGAAAGCTGGAGAGGAAGACATGTTAGAGGGCTCTCTCTGTCATCCCATCCTGCATATTACCGCAAGTTCAACTCTTCAGTGCTTGCTCAATCTGGGTCAAATGCTTCTTGTTGTGCCACACTACTTTGTCGAATACGTCCTTAAGCGTTTTTCGCCCATCGCCGCTATGGATCATGTGGCTGTCTCCTTTTTCTTCGTAGTTGTCCTCTGCAAGATAAATGATGCCTTCTCTACAAGCAGAATAGACTGACCTGGAGATAGACAACGGCTTTACATCATAATCTAGTGCAGCGGCCCATGCATCCTGGTCAAATCCCCAAACAACTTGCCCTGGATTGCTAATGGTACGCCGGATACGATCATATAAAACGCTTTCTGCGTCGGCGAGGTGATGTAGTATGAACTGGATCGACCATTTCCCCGGTCCATAAGTCTTGACTAGTTGTTCTTCGCCTAGATCGAACAGGGAGAGTGTCTTGATATGGATGAGTTTCAGGTCTTCGACTATTGCCATGTCTGAAAGCTTTTGTAGGTGGAGAATTAATTGGTTTTGGGAAGTAATCATCTGGCGATCTGAAAAGATCCATAAAGTATGTCTTTTCCCGTTTCCCATGATTCTATGCTTTTGTGTCTCTGGGAAGGGATGAAATGGAAATCAACTGTATTCTTTTGTAGTTGAGTAAGCGTTTATTTAAAGGCCGTTTTTTTTAGGGTTTTTGTGAGACAAGTAGCAGAAAAATCGCTTCCAGAGGTTAAAAAGGCCGGTTTTGACTTCACTTTTCTTTCACGAAGGGTTGTTTAGTGAAAATCTGTTAACTACCTTACGGCTGCAATCGAAGTAGTGGTCGCGCGGCCAGTTTTAGCTAGTCACATGGTTTAGCGATTCAAATGCATCCGGGAGAATTTGCGTTTCTTCTTGCGCCATCTCCACGTTACCCTGAACACGTATTACTTGCAGCTAAGGATGTCCCACACCGCGTGCCGGGCGTTCAATCATTAACGGTTGAACTGTTTGGCTCCGGTTGATTGAAGCATCCAACGGTTTCGAACCGTCATTATGAAGTATAGCCCTTGCCCCCACTGGGTAAAGCGAGCTGTTCGATTGACATGTGTTATCAATACCCCATTGCTGACACTCACCATGGTCGAGCAGCCTGAATATATTGGTGTTGCCCGTAGCGCAGCATTATTTGAAGCATCCAGATCGTCTGTTGTTAACAGTACGCAGCATATCCCTGCAAATTACTTTGTAAACAAAGGGGTGCGATGAGGATTGGAATAGCTACAATTTTTCTATTTCTTTGGATGCAGTTACCGGGAGCATATTTGCCTGGTGGACATTTCTCCGGAATACAAGAAGCCGTTGCCCAGAAGCAATTAATTTCTACGGTAGATTTTGAGGAGGCGCTGGTTTATTACAGGCCACGCATTTCCATTGCAGAAAATGGTGATTACGCCGTTTCATGGGAGGCGCTGCGGAAGCTTGAATCCAGGGAGGAGTGGCAGATTGGTTTGCAGCGGTATACAGCCGGCAGCACACGCATCGGATCCTCGCAGTATTTACAGCAATCAGCTGTCTGCAATCAGCAAAGCCCCACATTTTCCGATCTGCCCCACGTGGATTTTGAGGGGGGATTGCGGAATGCTGAATTGGAGTTTTCTCAGAAAGGGTTGCTCGTTGTATCCATGGAGCAATTTCAGCTCTTCCAGGAAGATGGTAAGGATGCGCATCGGCAGATGTCCAGTGCCCGAGTGAGTGTATTGAATGAACAGGGCGAAGAATACCAACCTGCCGCAGAGAATATATGTGAATGGCGCGAGTTCAATGCAGGTGATGCAGAAATGGCGCCGATGCCACGAATTGACTTGAGCCTCAGCGATGATATAATGCTCGGTACCGATGGCCGGGATCTCAATGTAAAGCCTACGCTAAACGCTCCGGGTAAATATTGGGAGTATGAGATGAGCCAATCGCTGCTGCAATTCGACGGGCATCGCCAGATTAGAAACTGGATGGATGTAGCGACAAACGGATGGGTAAATGTTACCAGTTCCCAGCGATGTACAGCCAGCGAAGACGCATCATTTGGTAATCATGACGTAGAAAAAGTTGATGATTGTGATGTTGAAGTCCAGTTTTTCTCTGACCTTACAGCCACGAATGATGAAAAGGCTGTACGAAAACTGGTAGTAAATCAGAACGATGGAGCCGGCGTCCTCAACTATAGGCCAGCCGTTGCTATGAACACCGCTGGAAACAGCGTTGTTGTGTGGGTTGATTTTCGTGAGAACGATCAGGGAGATATTTACGGGCAGCGGTTTGATGCACTGGGCCGGCCACTTGGAGATAATTTCAAAGTGAGCGCAGGCAGCGGCGCCATCGACAGCGATGATGGTAGTCGTCCGGAAGTTGCTATGCTGGATGATGGTCAATTCCTGGTGGTTTGGACGGCGCATCATGACGATGGCATGCGTGCATGGGGCAGGTATTTCGGGGCTGCCGGCGAGGCAATGGCAAACCCGTTTCTGCTAGACCCGGATCCTACACTCGATTCTGGATTTCCGGATGTGTCTTCGAATGGCGATCAATTTGGCTATGTATGGCTGATTGATCATCAGAACGTCACGTCTGTATTTGCCAATATCCCAGGCATCACGAATACGGTTGACCGGGCTGTTCCGATTGACGATCCATCCCTTTTATTAAAAGGATATCCGAACCCCTTTACTTCGGAAACAACACTTGAGTATTCATTGCAGGAGAGCGGCCATGTGACGTTGGCTATTTACGATCTGCTCGGCCGCGAGGTGAAAAAGTTGATCGATCAACCCCAGGGGCCTGGTTCGTATAGCATTCAACTGGCCGCCGGGGAATTGGCTGCCGGCTACTATGTTACCCGTCTCCAACAAGGTGAATTACGTCAGTCGCAGGTACTGGTACGAACCGAGTAATCTCATTCACTCAACGTAAAAAGCAACTTTCAACAGTTTATAAGAAGTCTGACTTTCAATGACTGAGAACTGATTGCTGTTAACTGTGTAGACTAGCCAATTATGTCACTGTACGTTATCTACACAACCCCAATACAGTCACAGGATATCTCCTCCCCCACTGCTTTTCAACGGTAAGATGTCTTTATTTGTGCAATTGTTGTTACAACTGCTGCTGCCAGCAATGTTGCTTATTGATCTTTTTAAAAAAGATTACAAGCAGCGTCGTGATTGGATCATCGATGTGTCGCTCGTTGCTGTTGTGCTGCTTTTTGTTTTCCAGACCGCGAGATGGGATTGGTTCAGTTATTACCTGCGCATCTTACTTTTTCCTGCATTTGGCTTGGTGGCTTACGTTGCTTTCCGTTGTATTGACCGAAAAAAGAAAACCGAGCCGGCCGCAATCGCAACCAAAGACTACGTTGGGTATGGAATCAAAGGGGCGATTTTAGTGGCCATGCTGGTGCTGAATGGTAGTTTGTTTGCTGGATACTTTACTCCCGCTGGAGCCGTAGATCTCGCTTATCCACTTCGTGGCGGCATTTATTACGTTGGCGGCGGTGGGGCAAACCGGTGGATCAATGGGCACAACGCGCACCCTCCCCAGGACTATGCACTGGATGTTGTCCGGCTCAATGCTTTTGGAAAACGTGCAACGGGACTGGGACCGGCAGAGCTCGAGAAGTATGCTATTTACGGCGATCGTGTACACAGCCCTTGTAGTGGCCGTGTTGTTGTCGCGCGGGATAGTTTGATAGATAACATTCCGCCGGCAAGAGATACAACAAATCTTGCAGGAAATCATGTGGTTATCGCATGTGATGGGGTTGAGGTACTACTGGCTCATTTGAAAGAAGGCAGTATTACAGTGGCTCCTGATGATCTGATTCAAGAAGGGTTTGTATTGGGGCAGATTGGTAACTCGGGCAATTCGTCCCAGCCGCATTTACACATCCACACAGAACGCGGTGGGGCAGATGGGGTGATTTTAGATGGTGAAGCTGTGCCCATGCGGTTTAATGGGCGATTTCTTGTAAGAAATAGCTTATTCTCGGGAAGAACGAATCAGGAGAATTAAGGGGCGTTCTTTTTCTGAAACGTTAATGCAGCAAATCATGTATCAGACTTTGTAAAGATCAAAAATCTTTGAAGCACTACAGCCGGCTTGTCAGGCAAGATACTGGCGATTCTCAAATGATTTGAGACGAGAACCTTTATCTTTTTGAATTTTAACTTCGAGACTTTTCCAAATGGGGAACGTCGAACGAGCCCACTAAGCTGAAATCAATCAACAGGCGAATCGTAAAGGATGATTTTTCTAAATCCGCTACTTTTACTCGGACTTGCTGCGGCAGCGATTCCCTTGATTATCCACTTATTCAATTTCCGCCGGCCACGCAAAATTGATTTCAGTTCCCTTGAATTCCTCAAAGAGCTGCAGAAAAGCACCATGCAGCGCGTTCGCGTAAAGCAGATTTTGCTGTTGTTACTGCGGATGTTGGCAATTGCTTGCCTTGCACTGGCTTTTGCCAGGCCTACCTTGCAGGGTGGGCTGGGAGGTGCTCTTGGAAAGCGGGCCAATTCGTCTATGGCGATTGTCATCGATAATTCGCGATCCATGCAGCTTAGAGATGCACAGGGTGAATATCTCGATCAGGCCAAAGAACTAGCAAGTGCACTGGTTGAGCAAACCACCGGGGGCGACGAGGTTTTTATCATTACAACTGCGCAGTCGGAGCTACAGTCAACACCTTACAGCCTGAAAAACCTTGCAATAGACGCAGTTTCTGATGTGACTATCCAGCCGGCCGGCAGTCAATTATCCGATGCCTGGAGAAAAGCAGCAGAGCGTCTTGCTGATGCTTCAAATCTGAACAAGGAGATCTATTTGATTTCCGATTTACAGAAAAAAACTTTTGCAGACAGCACGCAGTCGCTGGAGTCTGATGCTATTCGTACGTATTTGGTGCCTATTGGCGATCGGCTGCACAATAATATTGCAATTACTGATGTAGAGATTGTAAGTCGGATTATAGAAGTTGGTCAACCCGTTCGGCTCGAAGCGACCCTTACAAATTACGGGGATGAGGTTGTTGAAGGATATGTTGCCAGTATTTTTTTAGATGGAGAACGCGTAGCGCAAGCATCAGCAGACCTGGATCCTCGCGTGCCCAAAAAGCTCTCGTTTACGGCCACTCCGCAACGTCGCGGCTGGTTATCTGGTGTAGTACAAATTGAAGATGATGCTTTTAGCAGCGATAATATTCGACATTTTACGCTGAATGTGCCGGAAGAGAGACAGCTACTCCTGGTAGAGGGTGAAGGTCAGCAAACGGCATTTTTAGAATTGGCACTCTCGCCTGAGTTAACAAGAGGCCGCGTAGCTTTTCAAGTGGAAAAGATTGCTGAATCGGCATTACCCATGCAGAGGCTTGGGACATACGATGCGGTTGTGCTTGTTGGCGTGCGAAGCCTTTCAAGTGGGGAAATTACTACACTGCGTGAATATATAGATGGCGGTGGCGGGGTGCTTTTCTTCCCGGGAGAAGGGGGCATTGCCCAGGATTATAATGGATTGTTCACTGCTTTGCAGGGCGGGCGGTTTAGTGGCTTCAGTGGTTCACTAACGGGCCAGCAACCGGTGGCTTCTTTTGACCGGGTTGATTTAGAGCATCCGTTGTTTGAGGGCGTGTTTGACAAGCAGCAAGGATTTGGCCGGCAAATCAGCGTTGAAGACCCCTTGCTATATTATACGATGAATTACTCTCCGTCGAATGGAGCGGAGAATACCCTGATAGAATTGTCCAACAGCTTTCCGTTTCTACAAGAGATTCGGTTTGGTAGAGGGGGCCTGTTTTTGTTGGGGGTAGCACCTGATCCACGATGGAGTGATTTGCCACAGCGCGGACTCTTTATCCCACTGATTTACCGGTGTATGTATTATTTGTCTTCAGACGAATCGATCACAGATGCTAATTTTATCATCGGCCGGCCCGGTGAAATTCGAATTGCGGGGCTACCCGAAACAGCTTCGGCCCGGTTGATTTCTCCTGATGGGGAAGAAATTGTACCAGAACAAAGAAATCTATTGGGAGCCGCGCTGTTGCAGCTGGATAATACAAATGAGACGCCGGGAATCTACGATGTTATGAACGGCGAACAGCAAGTACGTCGTATTGCACTAAACCTGGATATTGAAGAATCGGACTTGTCGCGACTTTCTCCGGCTGAGGCAGCAGAGCGATTGGAGAAAGCTGCAGGTGGTGGTGTTCGACTTTTGGATACAGCTGCCGCCGGTGGTGTTTCCCGTGCAATGGAGTCGCTCCAGGAAGAACGGAGCGGCGTTGAATTATGGAACGTCTTCTTACTGCTCGCGTTGAGTTTCCTAGTAGCTGAAATGTTGGTTGCAAAGCAGTGGCGCCCGGAAGCCGTATCTGCATAGTATGTTCGGGAGCTCCTTGGCCCGGGTTGCAAATAGAATAGTTGCGTTTTCTGGTGGTTAGGTTTTCGTTCAAAAAACGCTTTTCGCAGATTTGTTTTATTACAGATTTACTGTCGATATGCGTTTGAAACCTGATGCTTCTCCTGGTAATGCAGCTTTTTTCGTTGGATCATTCTTCCCATCGTCAATGAAAAAAACGAAAAAGTGATACTCTCTGCCCACATCATACTTTTATTGCTTTTTGTAGGCGTCACGTCTGTACTCATGGCTGCATCCATGATTAACAGGGTACGCATACAACCGATTCGTATGATTTGGTACCGGCGTGGTATATGGTCCGGCTTTGGATGGTCTACGCTTTTTCTGGTATTATTTCTGAGTGCTGTTATTTATGCCGGCGTGGTCGATAACAGTTTTTACTTGTTTCTTGGGCTTGGGTATCTGGCTGGGGGAACTTGCTGGTGTGTTGCAATGCGCCTTTCCTCTGCCACCATCATAACAGATTTTGCCCTCGTAAGGGACACCAGTAAGTGTGGGAATGTGCTTTGTTGGAATCAGGTTGTTGATTTCTTTGTACACAGCAAAGGCAAAATGGTAAAGTATACGTTCCTTTACATAAACCAGGAAGGCATACACGATAGATTTGAAGTGCAGGTACCACGTGCGTACGAGCATGAGTTTAACAGAATGGTTTATCGCTGCGTAGAAAAGAGGAAATCTTTCGTGCCAGAGCAGGCTTACGGGTGACAGGTCGAAAAGAGGTTATTGTTTGGAATCAGCAATTCTAGTTGGCGTAATTCAATCTGGCACAACCAAAGAGCAAGTCGAAGATTCACTCAATGAATTGGAGCTTCTTGCGGATACGGCGGGGGCCAAGGTTACGGAGCGGCTTGTTCAATCTCTTGCAAAAATCAACGCCGCAACCTATATCGGAAAAGGAAAGGTTGCTGAGCTTAAAGAACTTACTGAGGCCCATGAGTCTGATCTTGTCATTTTTGATGATGATCTGTCGACCGTTCAGGTGAGAAATCTGGAGAAGATCCTCAAATGTAAGCTGCTGGATCGCTCTGCGGTTATCCTGGATATTTTTGCAAGTCGAGCTAAAACAGCTACAGCCAAAACGCAGGTTGAACTTGCGCAGTTAGAGTATTTACGCACCCGGCTGACCCGGCAATGGACACACTTGTCCCGGCAAAAAGGGGGGATTGGATTTAAGGGGCCTGGTGAAACGCAGATCGAAACGGACCGTCGTTTGATCTCTACGCGGATTTCAACGCTGAAAAAGCGATTAGACAAGATTGATAAGCAGCGCAATACGCAGCGCAAAGGCCGGCGCCGATATACACGCGTTTCCCTGGTTGGTTATACCAATGCCGGCAAATCGACGCTCATGAATACGCTTGCCGATACGCACGTACTCGCTGAGGACAGGCTGTTTGCTACACTGGATCCCACAACACGACAGGTTCGGCTGGCTCCCAATAAGGAAGTGCTGCTATCGGATACCGTTGGCTTTATCAGAAAGCTGCCTCACAGGCTTATTGAGAGCTTTAAGAGTACACTGGATGAGGTCCGGGAAAGTGATCTTTTGCTGCATGTCGTAGATGCTACGCATCCACGTTTTGAAGATCATATCGCTGTGGTAAAAATGACGCTGGGTGAGCTTGGGGCTTTAGACGTTCCTATGATCATGGTCTTTAATAAAATCGATGGGTTAGCAGACCCAGCGGTGATTACAGGCTTGAAGCACGAATACAAGAATTGTGTGCTGACGTCTGCACTACGAGGGATCGGACTCGAAGAATTAAAGGAGCAAGTGTTGACGCAGATCGAGGAGAATTTTGCCGAATTAACGGCTTTGATTCCTGTCACGGAGGCAAAATCGATTAGCAAAATCAGAAACCTGGCCGATATTGTATCTGAAGAATACTTATACGCAAAAAATATAGATGCGCAGGCATCTCCCCTTGCAGTAGCTAAGTTGACCTTCCGCGTCGGGTCTTATCATCAAGATGAAATAAATCGATTACTCGAAGGATTTTCTGACTATGAATTGCTTCCGGAAGATTCATAGAAGGAATGGTAATACGATCTGTTAAGTCGTCAATATTTCGTTGACACCTTAAGTAGTGCATCAGTTTAACGTTATTCGTCTTTAGGGTAATAATTTTGTACTGCCTGGATCTTGCCTTGACCAAGAATATTTGTTAACCTGTCCAATACTTACTTGCCCTTCGGATCTTACTGTTCTTTACTCCCGTAATTGATAATATGATTGTCTGAATCAGGTTGCAGTACACAGAAAGCAATTTTTCTTTGCTTTACTCGTAACCCTTTGTATGTACCGACAATCATAATAAGTAGCGATTACATCACTCTTGGAAGATTAAAAATCGGTTTCGTTTAAATTGGTATGGCGATTGTGCTAATAGGTGTCTATAACGACCCTGCCATTTTAATCGTATGCTGAGCATCATCTAAAGGCGTTTTGCGTAATCTTCAGATATGTTAACAGCGCAGAGGACACCAAAATTGTACACAGGTGTCTATATTCGCTACACGAGATTCCATCATGACCATTCAAACACTTGCCAGTGATATAACCCCCCCGCTTAAAGCGAGCGATTCAGTAGAACACGCGCTCGGGTTGATGCTAGAGTTAAGGGTTCGTCATCTCCCGGTTATTTCAACCGAGGGGCGATTAATTGGTCTGATTTCAGAAAATCAGCTGCTCGATGCAATGGGACCGGATGCGCCGCTTCAAACACTGTTGGGACTTGAGCCCGTAAGTGTGAGCCCGGATACGCACGTTTTTGACGCAACGAAGGTAATCGTTGATCATAAGTTGACCGCTTTGCCTATTGCGGACGAAGACGGTAATTACAAAGGACTTGTAAAACGCAACAATATTTTTGAGCAGTTTGCCCGAATGCTCTCTACCCAGGAAACAGGAGCCATTATAGCGCTGGAAGTTGATCAACGTGATTATTCACTTGCACAGCTGGCGCATACCATTGAGCAGAATGGCGTGAAAATTCTGTCTACGGCATCAGAGAGCCCGGATTCTTCTGATGGGAAGATGAAGGTAACGCTCAAGTTAAATGTAAACGATACATCTCGGGTACGACATATTCTTGAGCATTATGGATATCACGTTGTGGCTTCCTTTAGCGACGATAGTGATGACGATGAGTTCAGAGATCGTCTCCAGGAGTTTATGCGTTATCTGGAAGTCTAGAGAATTTTGAACAGTAGAATGTAAAACTGCAGAACCGAAGAAGTGAAGGGAATATCACGACTTCTACGGTTCTGCAGTTTTACATTCTACTGTTTTGCATTTATTCGGCCTCGACATATAACCAACTGTTCTGTTCATTTTGCCGGCGCGGTGCCCAGGGGCGCTCGTCAATAATAAGTTCAACCGTTTTGATTCGCCTGTTGCTTTCCGGATTGTATCGGTAACGAACACAAATCAGCTTTTCTCCATATTGGCGGACCAGGCGAATTGTACCACGTGCGCCGGGGCGTAAAGTCACTACGTTGGACATAGGGATCGGGGTTTATCAGATAGACAACTTCTGTGTTAAATACATACCCCGGGGATGATGAGAAAAGTCGTTTTGTTAGCGTTTTGATTGAAAAAACGGCATAGACTTAACACTTGTAGAAAGATTTTGGCATATTACCTAAGTTGATGTAATCCTTGGATATATACAAAATATGACAGGATTACAGCATACACGGAATAACCAGGTGATTGGTTTACGCGAGGCGCTTCTTGTAATCTTCATCTAACACTTCAGGAAGAGAACCGGATACTGTTCTGTGCGTTGCAATTATCACATTTTTTAAGAGTTTTGGCTATTGCGTTCCAAGCCGGCAACTGGGCTTTTCAGAACCCTGAATGATTGCCGAAATGTGAGGAACGATGAACCCTAATCAGGGAGTCTATGAGTACCGAAGAAAAACCGGACAAAGCCGGGTATGGCGCATCTAATATTCAGGTCCTCGAAGGACTGGAAGCGGTCCGCATGCGGCCGGCTATGTATATCGGGGACGTTGGCGTTCGTGGTTTACATCACCTTGTCTATGAAGTAGTTGATAACTCTATTGATGAGGCGCTGGCAGGTCATTGTGATAGTGTTGAGGTTTCAATCAACAAGGATGGCTCAATCAGTGTAACAGACAATGGCCGTGGTATTCCTGTCGGACTACATCCCGTCGAAGGGAAGTCTGCACTGGAGGTTGTAATGACCACGCTACACGCCGGCGGTAAGTTTGACAAGGATACCTACAAGGTGTCTGGCGGTCTGCATGGAGTGGGTGTTTCTTGTGTGAACGCACTGTCATCCAAGCTGGTAGCTACGGTACGTCGCGATGGCCGGATTTGGCAACAAACCTATAATTGCGGCGATCCACTGGAAGATGTTAAAGACATCGGCCCCATGAAAGAAGGAGAATCTACAGGGACAACCGTAGATTTCTGGCCGGATCAGAGCATTTTCAAACAAACGACGGAATATCGTTTCGATACGCTGGCTGAGCGTTTGAGAGAATTGGCTTATCTCAATAAGCAGATTTACATCGTTATTGAGGACAAGCGGGAAGAAGAAGATCAACTGCGCGAAGAATACCACTTTGAAGGCGGGATCATCGAATTTGTCGAATACCTCGATGAAGCCCGTACGCCTGTGTTGGATGAGGTGATTTACATTGGCGCCGAGGATGCTGCCGTTCCTGTTGAACTGGCAATGAAGTACAATACAGGGTATTCAGAAAATGTATTGTCCTTCGTAAACAATATTAACACTCATGAGGGTGGTACACACGTTTCCGGATTTCGACGGGCGCTTACGAGAACATTGAAATCGTATGCTGACAAGAATAATCTTCTGCGCAACGTCAAGGTAGATCTTTCTGGAGATGATTTCAGGGAAGGTTTGACTGCTGTGCTTTCCGTAAAAGTAGCGGAGCCTCAATTTGAGGGACAGACAAAAACGAAGCTCGGCAATAACGATGTGCAGAGCGCTGTTGAGGTGCTGGTAAACGAGAAGTTGTCGCAGTGGCTTGAAGACAATCCGAAATTGTCCAAGCGCATCGTAGACAAAGTTGTGTTGGCTGCCCAGGCCCGTGCTGCGGCACGCAGGGCGCGTGAGCTCGTACAGCGGAAAAGCGTATTTGGCGGTGGTGGTTTGCCCGGAAAGTTGGCGGACTGTTCCTCAAAAGACGCTACGGAATGTGAGTTGTACCTTGTGGAAGGGGACTCCGCTGGCGGCTCTGCCAAGCAGGCCCGTGATCGCCATTTCCAGGCGATCCTGCCGCTACGTGGTAAAATTCTGAATGTAGAAAAAGCCCGGCTGGACCGTATCCTCGAAAATGAGGAAATCAAAAATATCGTAACTGCCCTGGGTACCGGATTTGGTACAGGTGAAGAAGATTTTAATGTTGAAAAACTGCGTTATCATAAAGTCATCATTATGACGGATGCTGACGTCGATGGTGCGCATATCCGGACTTTGTTGTTAACATTGATGTACCGGCATATGCGGCAGTTATTTGAGTCTGGTTACATTTATGTAGCACAGCCGCCGCTCTATAAAGCAAAGCGTGGTAAAGAGGAGCGCTATGCGTGGGACGACAATGAGCTGAAAGCGGCTATCCAGGAGATTAATCCTGGGAATAAAAGCAAAGTTGTGATTCAGCGCTACAAAGGTTTGGGTGAGATGAATCCCGAACAACTTTGGAGTACCACTATGAATCCTGAAACGCGTAAGTTACAGCGCGTAACCATTGAAGATGCTGTTGCGGTAGATAGAATCTTCAGCACCCTGATGGGTGATTCTGTGGAGCCACGACGCAAGTTCATCGAGCGTAACGCTAAATACGCCACCATTGACGTTTAAATGATGGTTTAAGATTTGGAGTGCAAGGTTGAGCGTTTGCGAGCGCTCAACCTGTTGCTCAAAAATCGAAACTCTGTTACAATGCAACCCCACCTGAGCATAGTAATTCCTGTCTTTGAGGAGGAAGAGTCTTTACCGGAGCTTGCAGTTCTTTTGCGAGAAGTCTGTGAACGGGAGGCCTTTACCTTTGAGGCGTGGTTCATCGATGACGGTTCTACCGACCGTTCGTGGGAGATTATTCAGCAAATTCACGCTGAAGATGCGCGTTTCGCCGGCATTAAGTTTCGCCGGAATTATGGCAAGTCAGCAGCATTGGCCGTAGGATTTCAGCGCGCACGTGGTCGCTTTGTGGTCACAATGGACGCTGATTTGCAGGATGACCCCAGTGAGATCCCTGCGCTCATTGCCATGCTTGAGGAGGGCAATGACCTGGTGAGCGGATGGAAAAAGAAACGCGAAGATCCACTGAGCAAGAAAATTCCCAGTAAGGTAATTAACGCCATTACGCGCCGACTTACAGGTATTGATCTCCACGATATAAATTGTGGTCTGAAAGCTTACCAGCGAGATGTAGTAAAGAGTGTGAAGGTGTACGGTGAATTGCATCGGTACATCCCGTTGCTCGCAAAATGGCAGGGATTTACGCGTATCGTCGAAAAGCCGGTGAGGCACCACGCGCGAAAATATGGACGGACCAAGTTTGGCATCGAGCGGTTTGCACGGGGGTTTTTGGATCTGATTACAACGCTGTTCATGACGCGTTTTGCCGTGCGCCCCATGCATTTCTTTGGTTCTCTGGGTATGATGGCGTTCCTGGGCGGGTTTGTCATCAGTTTGTGGATTTCGATAGATAAACTTGTATTTGGCAAACCCATCGGAGACAGGCCGCTTTTGTTGTTTGGTGTGCTACTTATTTTGGCAGGCGTCCAAATGTTTACCACGGGATTACTGGGCGAAATGATCATCCGGCCAAGAATGGAAGAAACCACGTCGTATCAAATCGTGGAAACCATGGAGCCCCGCGTACACGAAGGGGCGTAGGTTCAATGCCGACGGTTTCCTCTGAATCCCCAAAGAACATCATACTCGTTGGGCCAGCGTCGCCATATCGCGGAGGGATTGCACATTTCTTACGGGCCACTTTCAATGGACTCATTCGCCGCGGACATCAGGTAGAAGTGGTAAACTTCACCCGGCAATACCCAGCCCTTTTCTTCCCGGGCAAAACGCAATACGAAACGGGTGAGAGCAAATCCATTCCATCTACACGGTTACTCGATTCGATCAATCCATTGTCCTGGCGCCGCACTGCAAAGTACATGATCCGCAAGCGGCCTGAAGTTGTAGTATTCATGCACTGGATGCCATTTTTTGCGCCGGCATATGGGTTTATCGCCCGCCGGCTAAAGGCTCAGGGTATCCGCGTAATTTGCCTGGTGCATAATGCATTGCCTCATGAGCGCCGCCCCGGTGATCGTGCGATGAGTCGGTACTTTTTCAAGGCTTGCGATGGATTTGTTACGATGTCATCTGCCGTGGAAAAAGATCTCAATTCGTTGGGCGCGAGGGGACGGAAGTTGGTGGTTGGTCACCCGGTGTATGAAAGTTTTGGAGATGCCGTGCCTCAGGAAGAAGCACGCAGCCGGCTGGGACTTAGAACCGATGTGCCCGTTTTGCTCTTCTTTGGTTTTGTAAGGCGGTATAAGGGGTTGAAGGTTTTGTTGGACAGCATGCCGGCTGTTGTGAAAAACTTACCTAATGTTCGGCTTGTTGTTGCGGGTGAATGTTATGAAGATGAGCAGCAATACAAGGACTTCATCACACAAAACGAGTTGGCCGCGCACGTAATTTTAAAGTTTGAGTACATTCCTGAAAAGGACATCTCAGATCTTTTTTCATCAGCGGATGTGGTTGTACAACCGTATATTTCGGCAACCCAAAGCGGCGTGGCGCAGATTGCCTACCACTTTGACCGGTCACTTATTGTTACGGATGTGGGTGGACTTGCAGAAATAGTCCCCCATGAACAAGCCGGCCTTGTTGTCCCACCTGAAGATCCAAAGGCGCTGGCAACCGCTATCATCCGGTTTTTTGAGGAAGATATGAGGCCGCAATTGCAGGCAGGCGTTTTGGAAGAGAAGAAAAAATACAGCTGGGATCAGCTACTCGAAGCCATTGAGCAGTTGGTTGGCCCTTGATTTTAAAACTAACCACTAAAGACTAACCACCAATAACTAAGTAAATGGATTACGATCCCATTAAGGATTATCTCGGTGGTTTCTTCAACAAGAGCCCCTTCTTGCAGCGGGTCTTTTTTGCGCTATTGCACCTGTTTTTTCTGCGTGCCTGGCATGTGAAGAAAATGCTACGCAACTTGTTTGCAAGATTGAACGACAGGCAGCCCGTGCAAGTGCTTGATGCCGGCACTGGCTTTGGGCAATACGCCTATTACATGACGAAAGCATTTCCAACGGCTCAACTCCTGGCGGTAGATATCAAGCAGGATTACCTCGATAACGCAAAGCAATTCTTTTCAAAGACGCCTTACAAAAACCGCATCGGATTTCAGTTTGAAGATCTTACAGACTTAAAAGCTACGGGCCCGTTTGATTTGATATTATCTGTGGATGTGATGGAGCACATCGAAGATGATCGGGCTGTGTTCAGGAATTTTGCCGGTGTGCTCAACAAGGGTGGATTTGTGGTGATTAACACCCCCTCGGATCAAGGCGGATCGGATGTGTCAGGAGATGATGAAAGCAGTTTTATTGGTGAGCACGTGCGGGATGGGTACAACATAGAGGAATTGCAAAATAAGCTGCGAGACGCCGGCCTCACTCCGGTAGAGGCAAAGTATACATACGGGAAATACGGTTCTTTTGCCTGGCGTTTTCTCATCAAGTACCCGATGGTTATGCTTTCTACAAGCAAGCTTTTTCTGCTGCTGCTGCCTTTCTACTACATTCCCGTCTTTCCCATCGGCATGTTATTAAATGCCCTCGATGTTCGAACGCATAACGAAACAGGTACCGGTGTATTGGTTGTAGCTACAAAGGGTTGATGCGTAGTAAGTCGTCAGTGATCAGTTTTCAGTCATCAGTTGTAAGGAATTATCATTTCTGATAACTGTTTACTTACGACTGTAAACTATCTCACATGAAATTCAAATTGGAATACCGTATCTTATAAGGGCATCTCCTATTTATGCCAGTCAGGAAAATGGCACAGAGCTATACAATTGGGCCGGCCATCTAATTCTCCAGTCACCGTTTTAATCCTACGCGCACGTGCAGACTAAATATATCTTCGTCACAGGAGGAGTTACATCCTCGCTGGGCAAAGGCATCTTTTCAGCCTCTTTGGGCCGACTCCTTGAAACCCGTGGATTGCGGGTTACCATTCAAAAATTTGACCCTTATATCAACGTCGACCCGGGGACGATGAATCCCTATGAGCACGGAGAGGTCTATGTGACCAACGACGGTGCCGAGACGGATCTGGATCTGGGACACTACGAACGTTTTTTGGGCATTCCTACCAGCCAATCCAACAACGTAACAACCGGTCGGGTGTATCTGGAGGTCATCACCAAAGAACGTGAAGGCGCGTATCTTGGCAAAACGGTGCAGGTGGTGCCGCATATCATCGACGAGATCAAACGATGGATGCTTAATCTGGGCTCCTCAGGTGAGTACGATGTTGTTTTTACCGAGATTGGCGGAACGGTGGGTGACATTGAGAGCCAGCCGTACCTGGAGGCCATCCGGCAGCTCAGGTATGAATTGGGGCATGAAAACACGTTGATTGCGCACCTTACGCTGGTGCCGTATTTGAAGGCCGCCGGCGAGCTGAAAACAAAACCGACGCAGCATTCAGTAAAAACACTGCTGGCACACGGGCTCCAGCCAGATATGCTGATCTGCCGTTCAGATCTCCCACTTGATACAGAGCTCAGAAGAAAGATCGCGCTCTTTTGTAATGTATCGCCCCAGGCTGTGGTGACTGCGAGGGATGCAGAGACGATCTATGAAATCCCGATGATCTACAAAAAACAAAGCCTGGATGACTTGGTGATGGAAAGGCTTAATATTAAGCCTAAAGAAGCAGATCCAGAGCAAAGCCTCGACCAGTGGATAACGTTTGTAAACAAACTCAAAGCGCCGAAGGGAAGTGTCAAAATTGCCCTGGTTGGAAAATACGTCGAGCACCAGGATGCTTATAAGTCGATATCAGAAAGCTTCGTTATTGCTGGTGTTTCAAACAATGTGAAGGTAGAGATCAAGTACATCTTGTCTGATGATCTTACAGCTGAAAATGTCGAAGAAAATCTGAAGGATGTAGCCGGCGTGTTGGTAGCGCCCGGATTTGGCGACCGTGGTATTGAGGGCAAGCTTGAAGCCGTGCGGTATGTGCGCGAAAACGATATTCCGTTTCTGGGGATTTGCCTGGGGATGCAATGTGCTGTTATTGAGTTTGCGCGTAATGTGTGTGGTTGGGAAGCTGCGCATTCAACTGAATTTGACACCTCTACAAAGCATCCCATCATCGACCTGATGGAAGAACAGAAAAAGGTAGATGCCATGGGCGGGACCATGCGCCTGGGTGCGTATGATTGCCATTTGGTTGAAGGCTCAAAAGTACGCGAAATTTACGGGGTTGATGAAGTACAGGAGCGACATCGCCACCGCTATGAAGTGAACAACGTACTGCGGTATAAATTACTGGAGCAGGGAATGCGCTTTACCGGCATGAACAAGTCTGCAGATCTGGTGGAGATTATTGAACTCCCGGAAAACAGATGGTTTGTTGGTGTGCAGTTTCATCCAGAATATAAATCGACCGTAGGCAAGCCACATCCGCTATTTCGTGACTTTGTAGGCGCCGCTGTTGCCTATGCGAAAGAAAATGGTAGCACCTTCGCTGTGCCGGCCAATAAGGACAATATTTATAAACTGGCGTCGTCACAGGGATAGTTTTAAAGTGGTTAGTTTTTGGTTATTAGTGGTTAGTTGTTTGATACTCGACCGTCGAATAGGCTTGTTTTGATGGTGAAATGAGGTATTTTTCCACTAACCACTAACCACT
>JBGCEN010000478.1:0-9438 GCA_045106435.1 Rhodothermales bacterium | reverse complement strand
TTTGTCCTGCGATGCTGAGCAAAGCGCTAGGGTGTGTTGACAATTAGCAGGGAAAAGATCATTCGATGGCATTTTTGTTCAGATCAAGGCGCTTTTTGTGTTCGATGCAGCGCATCGGGCGCAAAAAGGAACGCAGATATGAGCAAAAAGGACGCGATATGCATATTGCAAGTTAATTGTCTACACGATCTAGCCTTCCGAGGTAGATATGCATATGTTGCCTACGAATGGATACAAGGGACTGGTGAGACAAATCAACAGGCACAATTTTTATCAAATCTACCTGAAATAATCTATTCAATTCATTAAACTACTCCAGACTCGCTAAATCTTTTGAATACAACCAATTATGGCCAACAAGATAGATGTGCCTGATGGCAGGCTTTACATGGGCGGTTCTCCCGACAAAGGGATGGAAGAACCAACTTTTATTAAATCCAGCAACCTGACAACGCACGGCGTTATTGTTGGTATGACAGGTTCGGGTAAAACCGGCCTGGGTATTATTCTTTTGGAGGAAATATTGCTTTCCGGCTTGCCCACACTCATCCTTGACCCCAAGGGTGACATGGGTAACTTGCTGCTAACCTTTCCCGAATTATCGGGCCAGGAATTTCGCCCATGGATAAGCGAATCGGCTGCAAAGAAAGACGGTGTTTCTGCAGATGAATTAGCAGAGTCAACAGCTGGTTTTTGGAAAAAAGGACTCGCCGGCTGGGGGATCACACCTGATCGTATCGCTGCGTTAAGAGATAAGGCTGAATTTAGCCTCTATACGCCGGGTTCAACAGCGGGCATTCCCTTGAATATCGTGGGTTCGTTGAAGGCACCCAAGAAGGCAGCCGACATTGAGTTGATGCGTGATGAGATTGAAGGCTTCGTTTCGAGCCTTCTTGCCCTGGTAGGCGTTCAGGGAGACCCAATAAGCAGCCGGGAGCATATCCTGCTGGCGAACCTGATTGAGCATTCCTGGCAACAAGGACGAGACCTGGACTTGCCCTCTTTGGTCGGACAGATTCAAGATCCACCACTCCGCAAGCTGGGTGTTATTGATATCGATTCCTTTTTCCCGCAAAAAGATCGACGTGGACTGGCACTTAAAATTAACGGCCTGCTGGCCTCTCCTTCTTTTGCTACATGGCTTGAAGGTCCTGCGCTCGACATAGACAAGTTATTGTATACCAAAGACGGCAAACCAAAGGCAGCCATTATGTCGATGGCGCACTTGTCTGATGAAGAACGTCAATTTGTTGTGACGCTGGTCTTGTCCAAAATGATTACCTGGATGCGTTCACAGCCAGGCTCAGACGGTTTGCGTGCGCTGATTTACATGGACGAGGTATTTGGATTTGTACCTCCAACAAAAGCGCCACCGAGCAAAAAGCCTATTCTGACGATTCTCAAACAAGCCCGTGCTTTTGGCCTGGGTATGGTGCTCTCCACCCAGAACCCTGTAGATATAGACTACAAAGCGCTGTCGAACACCGGCACATGGATGATTGGCCGGCTCCAGACAGAGCGTGACAAAGCTCGCTTGATGGACGGCCTCACGTCTTCCAGCGGAGAAACAGACACCAAAGAGATTGAACGACTGATCAGCGGACTGCAGAAAAGACAGTTTATGCTGCACTCAACCAAAGGCTCGGGACCCCAGCTATTCAACACACGCTGGGCTATGTCTTACCTGAGAGGCCCCATGACACGGGATGAGATCAGCGAACTGACTGCAGATGCTCCAGAGCGCGTTTTACCCCCTGAAGAAGCCAGTGCATCGAGCAAGCCGGCAAGTAGTGCATCAAGCACGTCCTCTTCAGTAGCACCTGACGTCGCCTCAAGCACAACTTCGTTCTATCTCCACCCGGCTTCAGATTGGCGGGCGATCAAGGACATTGACCCTAACAGTCGCAACTACGCGCCGGCTGTTGCAGCCCGCGTCAAGCTGCTCTACGACGATACCAAGGCAGATCTCCGCCATACAGAAGAATGGGAAGCCGTCATCTATCCGCTGAACGATAGAACATCCGGAGAAGACGCTATACCAATAGATTATGACGATCGTGATCTACTCAGAGACGCTCCGGATGGCGCCACGTACGAGATGCCTGATGCTGCCATCCATACGGCAACCTTTTTCAAAAGACTGCAAAAAGAACTTAAAGAGTATTTATACAGAGAACGTACCGTTACTGTATTTAGCAATAAATTGCTAAAACTCTATTCACGTATTGGAGAATCCAAAGAAGCGTTTGAACTCAGGTGCCACAAGGCAGCTGAAAAGATGGAAGATGAAGCTGCATCTAAAATCAGAGACAAATACGAGAAGCGCATCAAGAGAACATCGGACATGCTTGAAAAAGCAGAAGATAAACTCGAAGAATTGCGCGTAGATCACAGCTCTCGCAAGACAGACGAACTTCTTTCGGGTGTAGGATCGTTGTTAGGCATGTTTCTGGGGGGCAAGAAGACTTCCCGTGGCATGGCGGCGGACTTGAGACGCGCATCGTCCAAGCGTAAACAAACCCGAACAACGAGTCAGCGCATGCAATCGGCTACGAATCGCGTGGAAGAAAAGACTGAAGAGCTCGAAGACATCGAAAATGAACTGGCTGATGAGCTCCTCGCACTGGATCTGGTGTGGGAAGAAAAAGGCCAGGCCATTGAAGAGCTCAAGATTGGACTGGAAAAAACAGATATCACTATCGATGAAGTGGCCCTTGTCTGGATACCGGTTTAGAAGCTAAAAGTCAAAAGCTAAAAGTCAAAAGCTAAAAGTCAAAAGCCGGCTGGGAGTTAACCCTCAGCCGGCTTTTTACTTTTAGCTTTTGACTTTTGACTTTTCAAGCAAGTTGTGGCTCCATTTTCAGGATCAGCGTGCAAAGGCGTCGCCAGGTTTTCAGATCCTGGCTGATTTCGCGCTTGAGCTCTTTATACTTGGCCCGCAGTTCTTTCCATTCTCCTTTATTCTCCTTCCGATCAATAGAACGATACTTGTCGAGCGTATTCTTCGCTGAAGTAAAGGAAGCTGTTAGTTTAGCTGAGAGTGTATCTACAGCGGCTTCAAAAGCTGCCATGTCCATATCTCCCAATAAAGACAAATGCTCTGTTAGAAGCTTCCTGTCTGCCTGAACCAGTTTCTTTTTGATCATCAACGGATCGGTCCGTTTCAGTCCATAAGCAAGTCCCAATTTGCTCAACGTCCAAATCAGATATTTCGTTGGATCATACTGATACCAGCGGATGCCATTGCGATAATCACTGGCAAATGTGTGATGGTAGTTATGATATCCTTCACCGCTTGTCAAAATGGCAAGAATGAAGTTATTAACCGCTGAATGCTCCGTAGAATAGGGTTTGGATCCCCAGATATGAGCCAGCGAGTTAATGAACCATGTGCAATGATGACCCAGGAATAGGCGCAGCAGGAATACAAACACAAAGGATCCGATGTAATCACCAGTCAGCCATCCAACAAAGGCTACAACGGCAATATTCACAGCTGCAATGAGCCATCCGAAGTATTTGTGCTGAAACTGCAGCAATTTATCTTCTTTCAACTCACCAAGGAAACGGTCATCAAAGTCTTCACCGTGCTTGAACATCCACAAAATATGTGACTGCCAGAATCCCTGCGGCGTACCGTAAGGGTCGCGATCGCCGTCAATAAACGTGTGATGGAGGCGATGATCAAAAGCCCAGCGCAGTACACTGCCCTGTATGGCAAGGGTGCCAAAGAACAGCAAACCCCATTCAGCGGGCTTTTTCAATTTATATGTTCTATGAGAGTAATACCGGTGATAGCCGGCCGTAATACTGATCGTAGTAGCCAGGAAAAAGAAGGCGGTCCACCCTATTAGCGCCCAACTAGGCGAATATGCCATTAGATAGAGGGGTAGCGCAACAACCAAGGCGACGTGGTAGGTAATGATAAAAATCATTGACACCCAATCTGTTTTTCCACTTCTAGACTGGGTGGGCTCAACAACATTCGACATTCGTTCGCTCACAATTTTTATGAAGATGCCAGAGTATTTCGAGGGAAAGTCTTACGACTTGCCCACAAGATCGCTAGTTGATTACAGTAGCACAACCATTTAGATCCTATTTTTGATTAAATCTCGGCTAAAAATTGTTAGGAGTCAGAGGGTCTGTGAGTCAATAAGTCGGTAAGTCCGGCTCACAGCCCCTCTGACTTACAGACCTTCTGACTCACAGACCTACAGACTCACAGACCTACAGACTCACAAACTCCTGACAACCTGCGCAATTTCATCCGCTGCTGAACGGCTTTCAATATGCAGATGTCCTTCAATCGCTTCTTCAAAGTGATATTTAGCTTGTACTTTATCTCCTGATTTCAAATAGATATGGCCGGCGCGAAAATGTACCATGGCATCTCCTGTCTCCAGGCGCATAGCTTGTTCTATGTACGGAATGGCTTCTGAAGAACGGCCATTTTTATGTAGGGCCCAGGCATAGGTCTCCAGGGCATGCAGGTGATTGGGCCGGCGTTGGTATTCTAGTTTGGCCAAATCCAGGGCTTCCTTTAGATTCATATCATAATCAGCGAGGAAATCAGCGTATTCCATGCGCACATTTTCCCCCATGGCATCTGCTTCGAGGTAGCTCTTATCGAGGCGGCCAACCAGTTCAGCTACCTTTTCCTCGTCACTGAGCAATGTATAGGCCTCTAGCTGGCCTTCCAGGAATGCATCAGCCGGCACAAAAGCATAAGCTTCGTCAAAAAGCTTAACGGCTTCTTCCAGGTGCCCACGCAGCAGCGCAACTTGTGCCATGCCCCCCATTGCATAGGCATAATAAGGGGTTTCATCCAGGATCCCTTCAAAAATGTAGGCAGCCGTATCGATGTCATTTTTGCCCAGATACAGTTGACCAAGCTGGTACAACGCCCATGAACGCTCTGCTTCTCCGGTAACGCCGGCTTCGGCGGCCAATTCCATTGCCTGGATAGCACCTCTTGTGTCTCCGTACAATTCACGGAGGTATGAAACGCGAGAATAGGAGGAAAGACCGGGGCGCAACTGCATCATTTCATCACTCCGCCGCACCGCTTCCTCGTATTCCCCCAATTCTACCAGCGCATCGATCAAAATGCCGTACACATAAGCTTTTGACTGGGAACGCTCGATAAGCGCTTCAGCAATCGCGCGCGTTTTTTCGAACTGATGCAGGGTATTGTACAGAGAAGCCTGCAGTGCAAGCGCTTCAAAGTTGTTGTTTTCTTCTGCCAGTACGTTGTCTATCCGCATCTGGGCTTTGGGTAAATAATAGGTTTCTTGTAACGACTGTTGCGCTTCCAGTAAATAAGCTTGCGCCAGTGCAATGTTACTTTGTTTATCAGCCGGCATTTTTCGCAGGCGCGCTTCCAAATGTTCTATGGATCGAGCACTTTTCATCGACCAGGCTACGGATGTTACAGGATAATCATCGTTTCTGGCATCTATCGTGTTGTCAAACTGAAAGAATACCACGGTCAGTATTACAACTGCCAATAACGTGAGGATCAGCAGGATTGATCTGACAGAAATTGCGTTGAAGTTCATTGCTAATTTTAGGACTTGATTTCAGGATAAAACCAGCGTTGATCGATGGCTGGCGTTAAAAGGCTTGTTTCCGTCATTTAGAGCCGGCAGAGGACCTGAAACCGCTAAAGATCCCTTGTCCTCTGCCCGACCCTTCATGACGAATGCTTGCAGCATGCTCATGTAGGAGGCAATACTGTTTACTTCACCAGAATGGCTTTCTTGGTCTGCACAGCTTTGCCGGCAGATTCAATGCGGTAGAAATACGTGCCGCTTGCCAGCGCTGATGCATCCCATTGCACAGCATGCAAACCCGTCACGTGATCCCCATCAACCAGTGTATCAATCATCCGACCCTGGATGTCATATACGCGGATCGCGATATTACCCGGGCGCGCAACCTGATATTCGATGGTTGTGCTTGGGTTAAACGGGTTCGGGTAGTTCTGATTAAGCATAAAAGCATCTGGTACGGAAACTCCCAGATTAATCCCTACGGCATCCATGCTCGGATCAGCTGCTGTAAGTTGCTTCACGTAGCTGTAGCCATTGTGCGGATCCGCCTGATACGGAAATACAGAAGCCAGCGGGATATCATTTGCGACAGGGCCAGCATTGTAGCCCAACTCAGCCAGCAATGCAGGTGATGCGAGGTCAGAGAAGTCTCCAGCCGTAGCGTCATCAAACGGTAATCCAACGGCAGCGAGTACGAGTCCGCCAACAGCCTGCAATTCGATTGTTGTCACGTCATCTTCCAGCCGTCGACCATTTGGAAATCCATCCATATGTGGGATGGCTTCAAGATCTGCGGTTGTATTGTACGGATCTGCAACCAAACCAAGTACAGCAGCACGAATCAAGCCTTGTGGCGCATACATGGTGAATTCTGAAGAAGCACGCTCCGTAACAGGGGTTGCCATGTTCAGGCGCAGCATATCGCCTCCATACAAGATACCCTCAGCATCCTGTGTGATAGGCAGGAAATTGTGGATAAAAGGCTTGCCAGCGCTCAGCGGGCCGGCGGTGTTACCCGTTGCAAGCTGATACGGAATGGCATTGGGCACACCATAGTAGAAGATGGGAAAGATATCAGCAAGGCGCGGCATCCCTTCTGCAGCCAGTCCCGGACTCAACGGCACAGCAAAAGCAGTACCCGACAAATCAACGCCGGCCTCTGCCAATTCGAATACACCGTCTTTGGTATTTCTGAAGTCAAACCCTGGCACGCCGTCTCCATCCACATCCCCTACAGCCGGATAAGACATAGACTGCACGCGCAGTGCACTCATCGCTGGCACGGCTCCTCCAAACTGGCTGTCATCCATATACAGCGCCAGCTCTGGATTGGCGAAGTAAGGATAGAACGACTGCTCGGCTTCGCTGTATGGCGTAACAGCATTCCAGCGGTCTTTTTCTCCAATTGGAATGACTGCTTCGTTGGTAAGCGGCATGCCTAAACGAGATACCTGTATCCAGGGACCTGAATAATCTGGCTTGTCACCTACAGGCGACAGTGTTTTGATCTGTGGCCGGCTGGCTGAAGCCCAGACGCCAATTACAAAATCGGGATCCAGAATACTGGTAGCTTCTGCAGCTGATTTTCCGTCTTTCTGTAAGAGGTCAATAGGAATCTTCAATGAGATGGTATGGGTATTGAACCCAGCTACAGCGTCTCTTGCATAATCTGAATTAGACGGATCAGCGCCGTACGAGCTTCTGGTTTGGCCCAAATCAAAGATGCCTCCCAAGTCGACAAAAAACGCATCATCACGCGGGCCGGCGAACACCGTTTCGCCGGTTGCTGCCGTCATAATTGCATTTTCCACGAGGGTTGCATAGTCCGTTCCAAGGCCGGCACCTCCCTCGATCGAACGAGGTCCGATATTGTTGGGTGGCACAATGCCATTGTCCAAAATAGAGACGAAGCTTGCCCCACCATCTGTACTTTTTTCAAGCGTGTAGGTTGTCTTCAGGTTTTGCTTGCCTAAACGAATATTAAAGAACGTCGTGGGATCTTCATTTACCTGGTCAAAAGTAAAGCGATATGTAATATCATCTGTGGCACTGCCCAGGGGACCAACCGACGTTTGATTCTTGATATGAATCTCATAGCGAATGTTTTCGCCAAACGTATGATAGTTGGGCCCTCCCTCAGGTGCTTCGAGTGGTATATAGTTCGCGATAATCGTAACCGTGTTCGGATCGTCTGGTGATCGAAAGGCATACAGATCGGTGTTATCTGCCAATGGATCGCTGCTAATGAGCGGCGCTTCACGATGACTGGAAGCATCCCCCCACTGCGGATTCACCAGCACACCAATGCCGATTATGATCATCAACAGACAGAGTCCGGTAATAGATTTGCGTAACATGTTCTACCTCCTTAAAGGTCGATTATTTAATAAAGGATTTTATTATCGACAGTAAGGATAGAATGGAATACAGCTCACCTACCAGACCAATACCTGCTCACTTTGTGCTCAGTTGGGGGGAGTCGGGAAGTCTGTGAGTCCGTATTGTCGGTATGTCGATGGGTCTGATAGTCGTGGGTAACGACAGACCAATAACTAAAAACCAACCACTAATGCGAATCAGGGGTTGAAAAACTGTTTTCTAATTGATTATAACTCTTCCGCTCGTCATCCCAAACCATGTGCTCAACTTGATTGGGTAATGATTTGGGATCCATGCGCATTAAAATGAGAAGATAGTCCATTGGATTGATTGAGATGCTTGAAGCACTGCACCGTTCAGAAGATTTCTGATCATGCTATCTTTTCTGAAGACATGGATGGATCCCAAATCAAATTTGGGATGACGTTCGAGTTTTAGAATGTGCTTGTAACAGTATGTGAAAAACCGATTCAACCCCTGATTCGCATCAGTAAAGACTTTTCAATTAGCTACTGAGTTCTTTTTCCCAGAGTAGCGCGGTGATTTCTTCGACGCCTTTGGCGAGGTGCCGGCGGAAGGTACTGTATGGAAGTCCGAGCATCTCGGATGCTTGCTCCTGTGAAGCCGCCGGCCGCAGGTAGGTCCTGTCTAATGCCTTGAAGGCTTTGCTTTGCTTTGCGTTATTGCGCAATCTGTCAATCCCCTCTTCCAATAATCCCATCAATACCTCGGTTCGTACGCTGACCTCTGCATCTATAGAAACACTATCCGCCACAATTTTTGAAGACAACAGCGGATTTTTTGCAAGCTTATCTGGCCGTGTATAATTACGCAATACTTGCCTGACGGCATCCGTAAACGCCTCTTCACTCAGCACAAGCATGGGGCGCTGTGGTGCTTCTTCTGCGGCAACACTCAACCCACTGCCGGTCTCCCGTGAGGCTAGCACATCCAGCCACGCTGCCGGCGGACGGCTTCGCCAATCGTGCCCAAATACGCCAAAAGGAATATCGTTCTCCTCAAAGTCCAGCGACTCAAGATGATGAAGATCAGCATATCCAAATACGGGTTTCCAAAAACTGGGACTGGATATGGGCAACATGCTGAAAGCCAAATTGGGCGTCGTAAGATAATGGCGCACCATGTAGACAAAAATGAGGCTTTGTACCTGGGAAATATTTTGGTACACCTGTCCATCCATCCAAAACCGAAACAAGGTCACCTCTTCGCCAGAACGTAAAGGTGCATTTTGCTCGACATATCTTTTACATGCAGATGCTACAGCGTCGTTTTTCAGGAGTGCCTCGGGCGCTTCATGCAGGGCAAGTAAAAGTAAAAATCCTTCAAGATGCCCTTCCGGATTTCTGAAAATGATCACGTTATCCGGCTGCTCTGCAATCCACATACCAGCAAGGGTCCCAGCGGCATCTCCTTCATGCTTTGTAACCATGGCTGTAATTGCCGGCAAATCTGACGCGCGGTATCTATCGGTAGAAATAGCCGC
>JBGCEN010000477.1:0-7385 GCA_045106435.1 Rhodothermales bacterium | reverse complement strand
TTATTAAAGATATCCTGAATTGTATTCAGGAGCTCAACGCCTTCAGCCATTGGCTTCTGGAATGCTTTACGACCTGAGATCAAGCCCATGCCGCCGGCGCGTTTGTTGATGACGGCTGTGCGAACGGCCTGCTGCAAGTCGTTCTGGCCTGAGCCGCCGCCTGAGTTGATGAGGCCGGCGCGTCCCATAAAGCAGTTGGCTACCTGGTAACGGGTCAAGTCGATGGGGTGATCGCTCGCTAGTTCTGTGTAGATGCGATCATCAAGTTTACCATAGCTTGAATCGCCTGAGTTGAGCGCGCGGTATCCGCCGTTCTGCTCAGGCTGCTTCTGCTTGATAATGTCTGCTTGAATCGTAACACCGAGGTGGTTGGCCTGGCTTGTAAGGTCAGAGCTTGCTTCGTGGTTTACACCGTCTACTTTGAAGCCTGAGTTACGCATGTAGCACCATAGGATGGTGGCCATGCCTAATTCGTGTGCTGCGGCAAAAGCTTCAGACACTTCGATGATTTGCTGGTTTGATTCTTCAGAACCAAAATAAATTGTGGCACCTACGGCAGCACACCCCATATTCCATGCTTCTTCAACACGGGCAAACATGATCTGATCAAACGTATTCGGGTACGTAAGCAGTTCGTTGTGGTTGAGCTTGAGGATGAACGGAATCTTGTGTGCATATTTGCGTGCTACAGATCCGAGTGCACCATAGGTAGACGCAACCGCGTTGCAACCACCTTCGATGGCGAGCTTAACGATATTTTCTGGGTCGAAGTACAGTGGGTTTTTGGCAAAAGAAGCGCCGGCTGAATGCTCGATGCCCTGGTCCACAGGAAGAATCGAAACATAGCCCGTGCCGCCAAGGCGGCCATGGTTGAAGATCGTCTGCAATGAACGCAGAACCTGCGGAGAACGATCAGAGTCCATCCAAACACGGTCAATAAAATCTGGACCCGGAAGGTGGAGCAGATCCTTTGAAATGGTGGAACTGCGATGATCTAGCAGGTAATTTGCTTCTTCGCCGAGTATTTCAGCAACGCGTGATGTGGTAACTTCTACCATGATTGTTAATATTCGGAATATGAAAAAAGTACGTGAGCCAGTGGAAGGCTTGTTAATCTAGCAAATCCTCAACGCACATTGAAAGGTGAAAGATTCTAGTTGGGCACAGAAAGCGCTTTCATCATCAAGTCTTAACTCTAACCTTGATTTCTTGAGGAATTAAGGCAGGCTGCTGGAAATAATCGTGCAACTGAGATGCCAACATGGGCGCCAGTAATAATCCTTTAGACCCAAATCCAGTAAAAACCCAGATGCGCCCCCTGTAAGAACCCACCATTGGCAGCCTTATTTTGGGGACGGTTACGCGGATACCCACGTGCTCTTCTATGATGGGCGACTCGATTAAACGTGGTATGAGTGCGGATACTTTTTTGAGAATGAGTTGAGATACAGACCGTGAAATGGCATCATCGTCAAACGTATGCTCAAACGAGCTGCCGATCGCCAACGTATGTTCCTCCGGAATGATATACCCTTGACTGGAGGCAGGCGGGAGGTCATCGTAGTTGAGCCACGCCGGCCGTTTGATTCTAATGGTTTGTCCTTTTACGGCATGCAGGTCCAGATCCTGAAATGGTTGATCAAAAAAGGCCCGGCCAATAGCCAGAACCACACGATCTGCCATAATATCTATACGTGCATGTTTTTCTGATATCTCGTCGGAGGCGTTGTCATTTGCTACAGATATCCATGCCTTGTCAGGTGTCGCACCCCATCCCAATACCTTTTGTTGATCGATGAATGTTGCGCCATTTTTTACAGCTGCAGCCACCATCTGCTGGCAGAAAACAGTGGTGCTGAATGCGCCGCCTGTTTTTGCAAAGAGGGTGCCGAGGGGGGCGTGTACCTTGGGGAATCGCTCTTTCGTTTCATCTGCAGACCACCATTCAGCGTGCCTGGGGCACATTTCTGCTGATTGTTTGAAGAACGCAACCTGCTGCTCATCTTTTGCCGGCCTGATCACACCGCGGTGATCAAATAGATGAGATGCTGAAGCTAGCGCTAGCTGTTGATGAAATGCATCAATGGCTTCGTCGATATGCCAAACAGGCCGGCCGCGCAACGCAATCATTGGGCTAAACAACCCACCGGCAACGCCCGATGCGCCGGCCGCTGTTTTTTTGGCCTCGATCAACAAAACCTTTTGATGTTGACTCAACTGCAGCGCAGCACTGGCACCAGCAATGCCGGCACCCACGATTATGGTATCAAATCTTTCGATGGGGGATTTTTAAGTATTAAGTTGTCAGAGATCAGTCCTCAGTAAATACGTATTAATTCTGACAACCGAAAACTTTAATAATCCAGGTTATGAGCTATACAGCAAGGCATTCAATTTGAGTAATTAGTGATTGGTTTTTAGTGGTTAGATAAAGAAAAATCGCACTAATCACTAATGCGAGTCAAGGTTGAAACAGACAGTCTATTCAAGAGCATCCCTTTTGCAGTCTTCCCACACTTGATGTGGGATCCATGTAAATATTCGTAAGCCACAGGCTTCATGTTAATTGTCTCAAGTGTCTGATATGATATGATCAATCAGATACTTAATCATGATGGCTAAACCTGGATATGTCTACATACTGGCAAGCAAAAGAAACGGGACACTTTATATCGGTGTGACAAATGATCTACTACGAAGAATTGATGAGCATCGATCAGGAACGGTGCAAGGCTTTACAACGCGATATCAAGTTTACCGTCTGGTTTACGTTGAAGCTTTTGACGACATAGCAGAAGCCATCATAAGGGAAAAACAACTTAAAGCCTGGAGGCGACAGTGGAAGATAGAACTGATAGAAAAGGAAAATCCATGGTGGCAGGATTTGGTGGAAGACTTTTATTAGCCTAAAGACGCACATGGATCCCACATCAAGTGTGGGAAGACTACTACGAGAGAGTTGCAAACTGGTTGAGTATTTCAACCCCTGATTCGCATCACTAATTACTCGAATTATGACTTTTATAGCATAGCGTACAACTTGGATCAAATAATGAACAACCTGAAAAATGAAACGTGAAATGAGTAACTAAAATGAAGGAGTAGATGCAACACCCCGTAGTTATTGTTGGAGCCGGCGTCATTGGGCTCTCCATTGGATGGAAGCTATGCAAAGCCGGCGTGAATACGTTGATCCTTGAGCGGCAAACGGCCGGGCAGGAGGCGTCCTGGGCATCAGCGGGCATGCTTGCACCTGAAAGTGAGCTGGGTTTTGAAGAGGAAGCTTTGTACCAACTGAGCCGGGGCAGTTTGTCGAGGTGGCCGGCGTTTACCAAAGCACTTGAAGCAGACAGCAATGCCTCAATAGATTATCGTACTGAAGGCATCTTGAAAGTTGCGGATGATCGAGATGCTGCAGAAGCACTGCAGCGACACTATGTGTTTCAAAAGGAGCAAGGACTGGATGTGCAGTGGCTGACAGGTGCTGAGGCCAGGGAAATCGAACCGTTTTTAGCACCCCGATTGCCGGCAGCTGTATTTTCCAAGTCTGATCATCAAGTTGATAACCGGTTGCTCACAAAAGCATTGCTAGCTGCTTTTAAAAACGCGGGCGGGAAGATAGAAGAACAGACACCAGTCCAGTCAATTTTGACAGACGGGGAGCATCCTGTTGTAGTAACCGAAAATGGTACACGAATAAATGCAGATCAGGTGGTTCTGGCTGCGGGGGCATGGTCGCGTAAAGTTGAAGGATTTACACCCGCTTTACGTCCACCAGTCCGACCTGTAAAGGGGCAAATGATTCAGTTGCAGATACAGGCCCCGTTTGATCTGCAGCATGTTGTGTGGGGCAGAGACGCTTATCTGGCCCCCAAAAGCAATGGCCGGCTGTTACTTGGAGCTACCATGGAAGAGCGCGGGTTTGATAAAAGTGTTACAGCCGGCGGACTCTATGATTTGCTCGACGCTGGATGGAAGATGGTGCCGGGTATATACGACCTGGAAGTAACCGATACCTGGGCAGGGCTGCGGCCGGCGAGCCGGGATAATGAACCGTTACTCGGTCAGTCATCGATCCCCAATATAATTTTTGCCACAGGACACTATCGCAATGGCATTGTACTGGTGCCGATAACGGCAGAGGAGATTACGCGCCTCATAATCAAAAAAGAAACATCCGAATGGTTGGTGCCGTTTTCCCCCATGAGATTTGATCCCCATACCACCACCCCTTGAGTGCAATGGACACGTCAGTTCAGCAGACCCTTTCTGTAAACGGAGACCTCCGAACCTTCGACGCATCCCTGTCTACGATTCTCTGTGATTTTGGTATTGACATATCGCAGACCCGGGGCGTTGCTGTAGCCGTAAACGATGAAGTCATCCGCAAAAAAGAATGGCCTACGTTTAATTTGTCGCCAGACGATCGGGTAGAAATTGTCACAGCCAGACAAGGAGGGTGATTTTTAAAGTGAAAAGTGAAAAGTTAGAAGTTAAAATGGATGGGTCGGCAGATATGCTGCGTGTGGGCGGTTATACCTTTTCATCGCGGTTGTTGGTGGGGACGAGTGGGTATCCGAATCTGCAGGTGCTCTTGGATTCCTTGCAGATATCAAAGACCGATTTGGTCACCGTGGCTATTCGCCGGCTCAATTTGCAGGATGTAGCAGAAGAAAGCCTACTCGATTTACTGATCCGGGAGAATTACAATCTCCTGCCCAATACAGCCGGCTGCTATACCGCGAAGGAAGCCGTGCTGGTTTCCCAGTTGGCACGTGAGGCTTTAGAGACAGACCTGATCAAACTGGAAGTGATTGGGGATGAAGAGACCCTGATGCCCGACGTTGAGCAGCTACTCAAAGCAGCCAAGTCGTTGGTAGATGACGGGTTCACGGTGATGGCATATTGTAATGATGACCTTATCACATGCCGCAAACTAGCCGACATGGGGTGTGCAGCCGTAATGCCGTTGGCTTCACCTATTGGAAGTGGGATGGGGCTCATCAATCCTTACAACTTGTCCTTGATTCGTGAATACATCACCGAAGTACCGCTCATCGTAGATGCCGGTATTGGCACCGCCAGCGATGCCGCCAAGGCCATGGAAATGGGGTACGATGGCATTCTGCTCAATACCGCTATCAGCAATGCAAAACATCCGGCGCAAATGGCAAATGCCATGCGATTGGCTGTAGCGGCTGGCCGCGAAGCCCATCAGGCGGGCAGGATTCCACGTAGATACTACGCCAAAGCTTCGTCGCCCAAAGAAGGAAGAATTGCTGTTGGTAGCGACTACAAAAAAACGGACTAACCGGCTATGCCAGGTCCGTCATTTGTGCAAGGGCAGCAATCCAGTGAACCATCGCTGCCTAACCTCATCCTCATAGCAGATCAGTTTACGCGTTCAGAAGTTGTCGTGAAGGTAGAAGAAGCTGTTCAGGCCGGCGTCGAATGGGTACATTTGCGCGATCATGCAGCTACAGATGTAGCCTTTGAATCGTCAGTTGCTGCATTAGTGACTTCTCTACAAGGCATCGCACCAGATATCAACATATCCATCAACGGCCGGTTGACCATCGCCGATGATTTTGGACTTCACTATCACACCGGCAAAGGCAAACCCTTTGCAACGCATCGGGGGATCCTGAAAACAGGCTATTCTGCGCATACCGTTGAGGAAGGAATGCAACTCGCTGAGGCCGGCGTAGATTATCTGTTTTACAGCCCAATATTCGCAACAAGCAGCAAACCAGGCCACAAAGGCGTTGGACTTGACGATCTCAAGACTTTTTGCAAAGCCGTAGGAAATGTGCCAGTCTACGCACTGGGAGGTATTACCCCGGAGAATTGTGCAGCCTGTTTAAAAGCCGGCGCACAAGGTGTAGCCCTTTTATCAGGCCTACTCAATGCCCCTGCAGTTTCAACCGCAGTTACAGCGTATAAAACAGCATTAGCCTACAACCATGCTGAAAACTGATCACCGAAAACCGATAACTAAAAAATGATCGTAGCCTTATCCATAGCAGGGAGTGATTCAGGGGGCGGTGCCGGCATTCAGGCAGACATCAAATCGATGCAGGCCAATGGCGTGTTTGCGACGACGGCGATCACTGCGATTACCGCGCAGAACACACAAGCTGTAACGCAGGCATTCGACTTGCCCCTGGATTTGATCGCGGCGCAAATAGATGCTGTGTTTGATGACTTTGAGGTCAAGGCGACAAAAACAGGCATGTTGTCGTCTGCCGGCATCATCGAGTTGGTTGCATCCAAGGTAGATGAATGGCAAATCAACCCACTGGTTGTTGATCCGGTAATGATTTCAACCAGCGGCTTCTCATTGTTGGCGGCTGATGCAGAGGAGTGTTTGAAAAGATTATTGATACCCCGGGCAACACTTGTAACCCCCAATGCCCACGAAGCTGCGCACCTAACGGGATTGACCATCGAGTCTGTACAGCAAGCAGAAGACGCAGCCCGTCAAATATTTGCGATGGGGCCGGCGGCCGTACTGGTGAAAGGAGGTCATCTGGAAAAAGAAACCGAGGCTGTAGACGTGTTTTTTGATGGCAATTCCTTTTCCTATTACCGCGCCCCCTTCATCGATACCCCAAACACCCATGGCACAGGATGCACATACGCCTCGGCCATAGCAGCCAACCTGGCCAAAGGCATGGCGCTGAAGCCGGCCATCGAAAAGGCAAAGCTGTACGTAACAGAGGCGATCAGGCATGGTTTGGACATAGGCAAGGGCAACGGGCCAACTCACCATTTTTATTTTTTAGATAAAGAATAAGTCGTTTAAGTTTTCCTCTAGATCCGTCGGGTCTTTAAGACCCAACGGATCTGGTTAACTAATAAAACTCGAGCTTCCTGAAGTCCAGGTCTGGTGCTTGAAGGTGCGCTTTTTTAACAACCTGCCGGCTACCAAATAGCCCAACAACAGAGCTGGTATCCAGAAGAGGAGTAGCATCATGAAGCAGGTGGTTGTATGAGCTATAAGAACCTGTCTACGATCTATGGCCGAGATTGCATTTGCAGCAATTTTTGTTCAAATCAAGGCGCTTTTTGTGTTCGATGCAGCGCATCGGGCGCAAAAAGGAACGCAGATATGGGCAAAAAGGGCGCGCAATGCACCTCGGAAATAGATCGTAGACAGGTTCTAAGGCCAGTCTTCGGGGAAGTCGACAAACCCATGATGTACCGGATTCCAGTGGATATAAGGAATCAACCTGCATAAATATTTCTGGTCGGTAACCTTAATTCGCCGCACGCGCTCAATAAAGAGCCGGCCACGTCGGTTGAAACGTTTGTTATAAGCCTTCGAATAAGAGCCAAGCCAGCTCCCAAGCTGATGCCCTATCTGATTGCTTATAGATTTGGTT
>JBGCEN010000476.1:0-11413 GCA_045106435.1 Rhodothermales bacterium | reverse complement strand
TTAGTCATGTACAAGTGGCTGGCAGAAGACATAACCAAAATGGACCGCTAGAATTAAAGCCGGAGGGGCCATGCAATTCTTGAATCAATTGAGAAACTGTTGAGATTTAATCTTCACATTGAGGATAGGCGTCTCGGCTAGTACTTTGTCAGCGAAGTTATTGAACTTATGCAAGGAAAGGTACGAAAAGCACAAAGAGTACGAGATGTACAAAATTGGAAACTGAGCTTCTTTCGTACACCTCGCACCACTCGTACTCATCGTACCTTATGTTGCTCAATACTTCATTTATTTCGCTGACAGAGTACTATGCTCATGATGGCGTCAGAAATTGCTTTTCCATTGCCTTTCCTATGCCTTTAGAGCACTTCTTTTCCTGCACCCACATCAATAACAGGCTTCCTTTAGTTCAAGAGATTGTAGATTCTTCTACATATTTGTAGTTTAGGCGACGAGAACAGCACTGAAACAGCTAACAACTTCGCTTTACGGCGACTTTTACTATATCACATTTGGCGTTTGTATGGCCAATTGACGTTAACTAATCCCCCCAAACCGATGGCCATATTCCGAACGCTATTGTGCTTCATGTTCCCACTGTTAATCGTTGTTCAAGATCTATCAGGAGCCCCATTTGACGATCCTGAAATCACTGGAGAGCTCAAGAAATGGCACAAAATTACGCTGACTTTCGATGGGGTAGAGACGAATGAAAATCAAGCATACAACCCGTTTCTCAACTTCAGGCTGGATGTCACTTTCTTCCATGAAAATAAGACTTACCTGGTGCCCGGTTATTATGCAGCGGATGGCAATGCGGGCGAGACTTCAGCGACCAGTGGTAATAAATGGCGCGTTCATTTTAGTCCAGACGAAGTAGGAGAGTGGACGTATGCAGTTTCCTTCAGGCAAGGCGCGAACATCAGTGTATCTGCTGAACGGCTTGGGGGGCGGAGTGCAGGACATATGGATGGCATGCGGGGAAGTTTTACTGTCGGAGCCAGTGACAAAACGGGGAAAGACTTGCGGGCAAAGGGACGACTTCAGTATGTCAATAAGACGTATCTGCAATTTGCAGAAACTGGAGAGTATTTTCTAAAAGCCGGCGCAGATGCCCCTGAAAATCTACTGGCTTTTGCCGATTTTGATGGTGACTTTAAAACGGATGGACACAAAGACGAGCTGGTCAAAACATGGGAGCCCCACCTCCGGGATTGGAAAGAGGGTGATCCCGTTTGGAAGGAGGGAAAGGGGAAAGCTTTAATTGGGGCCATCAATTACCTGGCAGAAAAAGGAATGAATGCCTTTTCTTTTCTGCCACTTAACATTGCGGGTGATGATCAAAACGTCTTCCCATACATCTCCTATGATGTGTATGACCGGATGGATGTATCTAAATTGGATCAATGGGAGGTCGTGTTTGAACACGCCGATCACCTGGGTATGTTTTTGCATTTCAAAACTTCTGAAGTTGAAAATCAGGGACTATTGGATAATGGTGATTTAGGCCTGCAACGAAAGCTGTACTACCGCGAACTGATTGCGCGATTTGGCCATCATCTGGCGTTGAACTGGAATATTGGAGAAGAAAACGGCAAATGGGTGGCAAACCACCGAACGCCATATCAAACCACCACACAGCGACTGGCGTGTGCCCAGTTCTTTTATGAAAATGATCCCTATCAGCACCATATTGTGATTCACAACGGGCAGCAATTTTATGACCTACTCGGGCCAGAGTCCAAGTATACGGGGCTGTCTCTCCAAACCAATCGGGAAGACTTTGGCAATGTACACTCGTTCGTTTTGAAGTGGAGGGCCCTGGCTAAAGACGCCAATAAAAACTGGGCCAATGCGGTAGATGAACCGGGCGATCATCGTTATGCAGTGGTGCCAGACAATGTAAATGCCGAGCACAACAATGCCCGGCAAAACGCACTGTGGGGCGCTCTGATGGCCGGCGCATGGGGCGTGGAATGGTATTTCGGTTATGAAAATGAGCACTCGGATCTCACGCTCCAGGATTGGCGAAGCCGGGATAACATGTGGGATCAGAGTCGCTATGCGCTAGAATTCTTTACCGAAAACGACATCCCGTTCTGGGAGATGGAGCCGATGGATGCGGCAACGCCTGATGAAGAGGATTATGTCCTTGGCAAAAAGGATGAAGTCTACGTCATCTATCAGAAAATGGGTCCTAAATCGGGCACAACCCTGAGTGATGTAAATGGTCCCTTTAGCATATCCTGGTATAACCCCAGAACAGGCGAATTTGCGGGTGCCGGGAAAAACATCACAGCCAATGGTAACCTACGTATCAGTGCACCACCAACCGATGCTGACAAAGACTGGGTGATCTTGCTCAAGAAGTAAGGGCCTTTCCAGGAGCCGGCCTTGCAGCAGCAGTCAGGCTGTCATTTTAACACGAAAGCGTTGTAGCGCTGGCCAAATCCAATACTGCATGTAAGAGCACATTGGCGCCGGCTTCAATATGCGCTGGCTTCGTGTATTCTTTTATATTGTGGCTTATGCCATCCTTGCTGGGTACGAAGATCATGGCCGCAGGAAAACGGCCAGCCAGAATCTGGGCATCATGGGCGGCACCGCTGATCATGCGCTGATGGCTGTACCCAAGATGTTGCGCAGCTTTTTCAAGGGCAGTAACGCATGTTTCATCAAACACCTCGGGCGCAACACGCGCCAGTGCTCTTACCGAAACCTGTAATCCTTCAGCTTTTGCAATCCGATCCACTTCGGCAAGAACACGTTGTTCTGCTTCAATCAGCTTGTCGGTTATGGGGTTTCGGAGATCAACCGTTACAACGGCGCGCTCTGCGATAACGTTTATTAAATTCGGAGACAAAGTGATGGAGCCCACCGTTGCCCGCTGGCCCTCCCCCATTTCATTGGCCATGCCACGCACTGCGTGCGCCAATACGCCGGCTGCATATCCTGCATCGTGCCGCATAGACATCGGCGTTGCGCCCGCATGATTCGCCATGCCCGTAAAGGTGAACTCTAACCATCGAATGCCCTGCACTCGTTCTACAACACCTATTTCGATGTTCTCCCGCTCAAGCCATGGTCCCTGCTCAATGTGAAGCTCTATGAATTGTGCAATCTCCAGATTGCGAAAGTCTTCAGTGCCGGCGTACGCTTGTTCATCCAGGTTTTCACCAATGGTTGTCCCATCAATCCCTTTGACTCCCCGTATCTCCGCTAGCGTCAGTTCGCCCTTCAGATACAGGCTCCCCATCATGTCGGGCATAAAGCGGACGCCTTCTTCATTCACAAAGGAGATCACCCCAATGGGCTTCTCAGTTTCTACGCCGGCATCATTCAATTGCGCGATCACTTCCAGGCCAGCCAGCACACCCAGGCTTCCATCAAATCGTCCACCTGTGCCAACAGTATCTGTGTGGGACCCAGTTAAGACCAACGGTCCATCCTTGTGCCTTCCTTTCCTTATGCCCAGTATATTGCCAACCGCATCTATCTGAACTTGCATGCCCAATTGACGCATGAGGCGTTCGATGTAGTCGCGGCCGGCTTTGTCTTCTTTGGAAAATGCCAGCCGGCACACCCCGCCACCGGGAATGCTCCCGATTTCTGCAAGTTCATCTAACCACTGTAACAAGCGAGCGCTGTTAATTTGCATAATTAAACCGGTCTATTCTTAGTCCAGTCAAAAGTATGCTACAGCAATCATAAACAACAAGTAGGGATTGATAGTTTTCAGTTGGCAGTTTTCAGGTTGTTAAAATGTTACGATTGCGCTCACTGAAAACTGCCAACTGAAAACTGCCAACTGAAAACTGATCGCTTCTTAATCCCTTCTTTTCACGAGAATCCGGATGGGCTCGATAATATTTCTGTTTTCAGCAAAGTTGTGAATACACATCATCATGGCGTCCGAAATCTCCTGCTTCTCAGCTACAAGCAGCAGATCACTTTTGGTTCGTACGCCTTCAGCCAAAATCATACCCTTAACAACGGTTCTTGCACGAATTTCCTTGATAATGTATTCTTCTTCAGCACCGCTGAATATTGATTTCAGCGCCTCAATAACGCTCGGATCGTAATGATCTGAGGTCACTAGTAGTTGCCCTAATGCCGCAGTATGCGACTTGTCGAGCGATTTCCCTAAATCATAGTCGTTAGCTACTTTTAATATCCGAGCAATAATTGGAATATTATCCCCTTCAATCTCATCGTTTGGGTGACCTCCACCATTATAATGCTTCTCCTGATAAGCTACAGCTTCGGCGATTTCTTCCAATCGTGGTATGTTCCCAAGCAATTCTTTACCAGCCTTCAAGTGCTTGAAATAAGTAAAGGCATCCGTATCGTTTAGCAGCTTGCCGGCATGTTTTTTTGCCAACACTTCCTTTGGAATCGTAATGCAGCCAATATTGGCCAGCATCGCTGCGACTTCCACTTTCCAGATATTTTGCAGCCCAAGATGCTCAGCAATCTTGCTCGACAAATCTCTTACGCGAGAAGAGCGACTAAACAGCTCAGGACTTACAATAGAAAGTATGTCCCCAAGGAGTTTGATCGTGCCTTTGAGCGTTTGCTCCAATAGGTCTTTTTCAGCACTACGAAGCCGGTAGAGTTCCAGGCCTTCGTCCAGTGCCTGACCAAGCGTTTCAGGTGGACAAGGTTTCGTCAAGAAACGATAAATACGACCATTGTTAACAGCATCAATGGTGTCTTCCATGTCTGCCTGACCAGTAAGAAGCATGCGGACACTGTCAGGGAAGTTCTGTCGAACGACAGAAAGGAACTCAGCGCCATTCATGCCAGGCATGCGCATGTCTGAAACAACGACCCCGTACGGGCCACTTTCTTCCAGCATTTCCAGGCCTTTTTCTCCGCCCAGGGCCGTATCTACATCATAATCAAGTCCAACATATCGTTGGTAGCTCCTTAAAATGGCCGGCTCATCATCAACAAAAAGTATTTTATTCATCGTTTTGCATCAATGTATGTTGCGTCTCAAGACAAACTTGTCTCCAGTCTCCTAACTTGTCTATTAGTCCAAGGCGTATCAAATAATCCACATGAATTGTGGCTATTGAAGGCCCCGTTGGCGATCCGTATTCGTTTTCCAGTGCATCCGCTATATGCACAGCGGTTAGTGGCGAAAAGGTGGTCCCCAAACAATCGCTCGGGCGATGATGAAAGGCCACCGCTTCAACAATGTTGTCCCTGAAGCCCCACAAGCCAAGCAAATACGCCCCGATTTCGGCATGGGTTGTATTAAATATGACCTCTTCTCCATTCACATACGTCAGGCCTTGCTCCTCTGCATAGGCTGTGCTTTGGTCGTAGTATTCGGGGAAGTTAGACGCCACAATTAATTTGCCTACGTCATGCATCATGCCGGCAATGAACGCGTCATCCACCACATCCTGGGTTTGACGTTCTTTCTTCGCCAGGGCTTTGGCAAGTGCACCTACTGCCAAACTGTGGTTGGTAAAACTGTCTATAGAGAAGCGTTTGGATTTATTCCCACTGAAGCTTTTGAAAACGTGTACTGAAACCACAAGGGCCTTGATCACCTCGGCACCCAACAGATTGGTTGCATGCACAGGATTTTTCACGACAACTGGCAATCCAAAAAAAGCTGAATTTACCATCTGCATAATCTTCGCTGACATGGCAATATCTTTTGAGATCACATTGCCAACATCATTCATGGAGCTTCCTTTGGCTTGCAACACCTCCATGAGCTCCATATAAGCAGATGGTAAACTTGGTATAGAATCGAGCCCACCTACTATATCGGCAAGACGCTTATCGTGTAATAACTTTCGCAAGCTAATGGCGCGATTCAGTACCTCAACAAGATGTTTTCCATTAATAGGTTTTGCAAGAAACTGATGCGCATTTTCAACAGTTTTCATTACAAGGGTTTCTTCGGCATAACCCGACATGATGATTCTGATCATCGATGGGTATTTCGCAGCGATATTCGCAAGCAGCACTGCCCCATCCATCCCCGGCATTTTCATGTCGGAAACTACAATATCAAAATGCTCTTCTTCCAACTTCCTTAATGCCTCCTCACCACCCAGGGCAAAGTCTATATGCCAGTCGTGATCAACGCTAAACAGCATTCGACGCGTGCCACGCAGCAATTCAGGCTGATCATCAACAAAGAGGATATTGCAGCTCATCTTTAAGCCTCTTCAGTAACTAATTCCATTGGTAAACGGATGATGAATTGGGTCCCCTCACCGGGTACAGTTTTAACATCTATTGTCCCGCCATGCTTGTCATAAATCACGTTATGCGCAACGGATAGCCCTTGACCAGAGCCCTTTCCTACCTCTTTCGTTGTGTAGAAGGGGTCAAAGATTTTCGCAACCACATGATCGGGCATGCCGGCACCACTGTCAGAAACGTGGATCTCGGCAAAGTCTGCCTTCAACTGTGTTTTTATTTTGATTAATCCCTTTTCATTAGTGCCTTTGTTTTTATCCTCAATGGCATGAGCCGCATTGACGATCATGTTCAGCACAACCTGATTTAATTCGCTTTGCAAGCAAGGGACTTTGGGCAGATCTTCAGCCAAATCTGTTTCCAGTTCAGCCACATATTTCCACTCGTTCCGAGCCACATTAATTGTACTTATAATCGACTCGTTGATATTAGAGAGCGCTTTTTGCTTTGAACCGGGGTGCGAGAACTGCTTCATTGAGCTAACAATGGAAGCGACCTGCTCAACACCACCAAGTGTCTCTTCAATAGCAAACGGAATTTCAGCCGACATATAATCCAGCTTGGCCTTTTTGATGGCCTCGTCCATTTCAGTCATTACCTGTGGCAGCATTCCTGTTCCGCTCTTCACCTCTGCAAGAAGTGCCCGCCCTTTATCGATTACAGTATGCAGCCGTTTAAAAGCAACGTCCAGAAATCTTGTATTGTCACCAATAAACTGGATCGGTGTATTGATTTCATGCGCAATGCCCGCTGCCAACTGCCCCAACGACTCCAGCTTCTGCGCCTGCACCAATTGCCCTTCAAGTACTTTTCGCTCGGTTATATCAGAAGCAAGAATTAGATACCCATTAAATCTGTCCTTGGCATCCACCACCACGTTTACAACGACTGCCATAAAGCCGTCTCTGCCTTCTGCGTAGGTGAAAGGCACCTCTGGTATCAATGCATGGTCTTCATATTTACTTTCCTCAAGGTATTGTCCAAGATTTCCTAAGCACCACGTAATGGGACAATCCTCAAACGGTTTTCCCATAACCTCGGCGCTACGTAACCCAAAAGTAGCTTCCGCCATGGCATTCCAGCGGACGATCTTGAGATCTTTGTCGACACCAATTAACACGGAAGAAATTGCTGACAAGAGTTGCTCGGTCTCTCGATGGGCGTTCTCAATCTGCTTTTTGACAAGCTCTTGCTGTGTTATGTCTGTTGAATAGACATTTACAAATCCATGACCGGATACCCCTCGAAAGACAAACTGGTGGTATCCATGTCCGATCTGAATGGCCACTTGATAAATTTCATCGCCTTCAACAATAGACTGAATATCCAGGTCCATAAACTGTGGCAACATTTTAGCAAGACTGGCCCCTGTTTCGAGTTCGGGCCCGATTAAAGTCTTTGCCGCATCGTTGGCAAGTAGTAAATTCCCTGAAACATCAAAACGCAACACGGCATGGGGGCTCAAATCTGCGAAGAGAGCCACCTTGGACAGGTTCTGATTGACCTCATATATCTTGCGGCTCTTTTCTTCCAGCAGTTTTTCGGCTGCTTTTCGCGCCTGACGTTCCCGCTCAACACGTCGTGCCATCATTTCAGGAGTACTCATATGTTACCCTTTGCGCGTAAGTGTAAACTCAACAACTTTGCCGGCGCCGTCCGACAAGTCTTTTTGAACGACATCGATATCTTCTTCAAAGTAGGCGATGCATCCCGTCATCATCCCGTACGCAAAAGCCCCAAAACCACGAGGAGAAGCATACTTCAACACCAGCGTATTATCAGCCGGCTGTTCAAAATCAAACTTCGGCAGCTCAGCGTCAGGATATAACTTGCGTACTTCGACGTGAATGTGATTGTCAATGGTCTTTAAAAAATCAAATGACGAGTCAATACCTTCCAGGAACCCTGGATACCCCTCAATGAGCTTGGCAAACAGATAAGCCCCATATTTCTCCAACAAATCTCCAATGGGTACTTCAGTCATTTCGCTGAGTTGGGTAACCATCTCAACCATTTCTTTATGATCGTACGTACCAACAGAGGTATAAAAACCATTCGACTCCAGTTCAGATGACATGATCATTTCGTCAACTACATCTGGGGAGAACGTATCTTCTACCATTTCCAAGAACTCAGTAAAAACAACTCCTTTCATTGTATCCGTAATTTTTTAGCAGGATTTTTCTGGCGAAACACCTTGTTCACCTGCCATGATGCCATTTGCTTCTCTTGCTAGCGCTTTTTCGATGGTCATAAACAACTCATCTGCACTAAATGGCTTGTTAAGCCCTTTTAGCGCGCCAAAACGAAGACTCAGCTCAATAAACAAGGGGTCCAAAGATCCTGTCATGACCACAACCGGTAATTCAGGATATTTTGTTGCCAGTGTCCTGATGGTTTCTAAACCTTCCATACCCGGCATAAAGATGTCTGTTAAGACAATATCCGGCTTATTTGATGCTATCTCCTCCAACCCTTGCCGGCCATCTGAAGCCAGTGTAACTTCATAGCCGTTCATTTCGAGTGTTCGCCGAAGCGCATTACGTAACTCGTCCTCGTCTTCAACTATGAGAATTTTGACCATTCGCAATGACTCAGGGACACCTGATGAAGCAGGAAAACTGCCTCAGTGCCTTTAGGAGAATAAATAGCGGTTTACTGTTGTATCGGCTTTAATCAAATCGATCTTAAAGCCTGTATCCATCTCAGAAACTGTTGAGATTTGAGATTCACATTTGAGAGAGATGAGATTTTGAGTGATTTTGGATACGACTTTTTGAGCGCATCGCAGCGTTACGTGTGAAAAAAGCGGATTCAAAAGCACCAAAAGATCGCTCACTCAATGTGAAGATTAAATCTCAACAGGTTCTTAGACTACCGTTCGAATATTGAATACTGATTAAGGAATCTTTTATAGAAGTTCAAAGCAAGCCCAAAACAATTGGGAATTTTAACTTTTACATTTTGAATTTTAAATTCGAGACTTTATCCATTTGGATAAAGTCGACCAAAGAGTAGTCACCTCTCTAACTTGATGCACAATAGGTTTATATCCAGATAATTCTTGTGCTAGAACTTTCAGCTAATGAGTAAGAGTACCTCATTTGAAGAGTATTGCAGACGTCTGAACGCCTCTGATAGAGCCGCGTTTGGTGATCTGTTTAGACTGCTTCGGGAAGAGCTCATTCGCTACGTTCGCCGTATCGTGAAAGACGATGCACTGGCCCATGATCTTATCCAGGATGTTTTTATATCGCTCTGGGGCCTGAGAACTTCGCTCGACCCCTCGCGGTCACTTAAGGCATATATCTATCAGATGGCAAAGAACAGAGCAATACGACATCTGAGAGACGAACGTATTCATGATGAGAAACACAAGATCATCAAGAGTCAATCGTCTGGCACGGTGCCTAATAGAGAATCTCCAGACGCGCAAGTGGATACAGGCACGCTAACAGCCAAACTCAAAACATGGATCAACGAACTTCCGGAACGGCAACGTGAGGCCATTCTGCTGAGTCGTTTTCAAGGTCTGAGCCATAAAGAGATTGCTGGTATTATGGCGATTTCACCACGTACAGTAAACAATCACATTATGAGAGCTTTAGGGCATTTACAGCATAGAATTGAAGCTTTTGAACCATCGCTGCTGGAATTATGAGTACGCCCCGTTATACCTCCTTACCTGAAGAAATACAAGAAGCGCTGCGAGAAAAGCCGGCGGCTGAGCAAGATCGTATTCGGCAAGTCTGGCAATTGCTCGGACATCTGGATCACGATGATGTCTATGGGACAACACTTGACATACCAGCCACGGAAGAAGCGCTGGCACACCTGGAAGAAGCAATTGACGCGGGTGCAGTAGACATGGGCTCATCGGTTGCCGATGAGCAACATCAGGATGATCCTTCGCACTCGGCTGATGAGCAGCCGAAACTTGTACGATTTAGCGATCGTGCCCCCAATCATTCGGAACGAAGCGTAAGAACCGGAGCGATGCGATGGACCACAGCCGGCGCGTCTCTCTTTCTCGTCTTGTTTGCTGTGATGATCTGGTTCTGGCGCGTACCCGTTGTTGTAATAGCACCGCTGGGCGAACAAGTAACTGCTGTGTTGCCAGACAATTCAGTCATTACCCTGAACAGCGGTTCAAGGCTTGAATACGCCCGCCGGTTTGAATCATGGCCGCTTATGGCTACCGCAAAAAGGCGCGTCTCCTTGCAAGGGGAAGCTTTTTTCGAAGTAGAGAAAATGGATCGGCCTTTTGTTGTAGAATCATTTAATGCGCAGGTTCGCGTTCTAGGTACAGCATTTAACGTATGGGCGCGTGAGCATGATAACGTACCTGAAACGCGCGTCTCCTTGGCAAGAGGCAGCGTGCTGGTGACGCAACACACGGAAGAAAATCAAAACATCACGCTCGACGAGCCTGGAGAAATGGCCCGCGTGATAACACTTGAAGACGGTACAATAGAAAACCTGCCCGATACAGTCCCTGTTGATCGGATGGCAGCCTGGCGATCGAATAGTTTTTCAGCCCAGGCCTCCTCCGTAAACTCTATTGTATCTGAAATGGAACGGCGCTTTAGAATATCCATTCAGGTTGATGACGCAATTGATGGATCCCACACGCTGACGCTCTTTATGCAACAACCAGAACCTGAAAAACTACTGGAGTCGATTTGTCTTTCGCTTGGCTGCCAATACCGCCAAACCAGCAATGGATTTAGTATCATTCCTATGGATACAGATTAAGCAGTGATTAAATGCCTGAATTCCTGATAATGGTCTACAGAATACGAGTACTTTGTCAGCGACAATAACTTAAGGATTGGCTTTGCAGGGTAAAATGGGTACGAAAAGTTCGAATTAACTGAGACATGACGTATTTCGCACGTTTCGTACCCATGAACCTGAAAACTTAACTTATTATTCTGACCGAGTACTTGGTATCTTTGACTTTAAAATTGAGAATTCCAGCGTGTGTCTGTGTGAACCAGCCAACGTAGTAACTTACCATTGTACTGGTAATCAGCCACAATTAGATCTATTTGGTTAGTACCCACATGACCATTCATCAACTTGTGCTTCATCATCCTGACATGCGCAATACCGCAATGCCTACCGGTGCTTTAAACTTTTATTTGAAGGCCATTCCGGCTGTACTCATTTTATTCCTTTTGCC
>JBGCEN010000475.1:0-5037 GCA_045106435.1 Rhodothermales bacterium | reverse complement strand
AATGGTTTGAGACTGCCCTTTGCAGCCTTTCTGAGGTCAATCTAGTTGGGCGATTTGGGGGATGAAAATGCGTTATCGGCGAAAGAACGATGTGGAGTACATTAGAAAAACGATATAAAACAATAAGGTAATGAGGTAGATCGTTTCCTATGCGAAAAAGTTTCAGCAGGAACCGCAGAAGAAAAGGCAGGAAGAACAGAGGGTTAGAGATGGGGCGAGTTGGGCGAAAAATTTCCGCCCAACTTTTTTTATTTTTTCATGTTTTTTCGGATAGTTTCGGAATCCCGGCCTTGCGCCACATCCAGCTTCTCAATCTGCCGGGAGATCCAACTGTCACTGTGACGCACGGTATCGGGGTGCTCGCGACGCAGCGTTCGATACGCCTCTCGCCAGTCTTCATACATCGCTTCGGTGTCTTGTTTCCGGGCTTTCCGCTTCTCTATCGACGGAGTGTATATTTTTTGACTGTGACTGGAAGGTTTGTCGAGCAGGCGCTCGATGCGTGCCTTGTCGATGTTGAGTATGTCATCTTCAAAGTACAGCACCTCTTCCAGCGACAGGTGATAACCATTGACTTCCAGGGCCAGGGGCGATTTGTTCAGTGAAAGCCAGCGCCGCCCTTTCTTGCCTTTCTGCATGCCAATACGGAGAGAGGTCTGACCGTGCCGGTCATCAGCTTTGAAGTCGATGGCCAGCAGAGCTGCGACAAATCTGGCCAGTTGGAATGCTGTCACTGTCCACTGCTGTAGACGCTCCAGAGGAATCTCTATAGGACCCATTTGATCCTGCATATCTGGGTCTTCGCAAACAATAAAGGCACGGGACGGTCGGTTGTTCGTGCCCGGCCTCAGACGGACACCCATAAAACACCGGTTCTCACATTCCCTGCATTCGATGGATTGTGCAGAAGAGGTGGGGGTAAGCATGCCGACTTCCATCATCGTGCGCAGGGTATCAGCGGGCCACTGCTGCACTCTGTCCCAGTTGACCACGGTGACCCCGCCATCTGCCTCTACCTGTTCCAGCAGTGACAACAAGACAGTATTCAACGTCATGTGTTCTTATCATCCATAGGGGCTTGTGGCTCTATGCGGGAGGCTGCCAGCATATGCCGAATGACGGCATCTCTCCCCTCATGGTTCAGGTTGCAGGAGTTGGGATGAGAGATGGTAAAGGTTTTGCTTCCAGCACGCTTACCCGGTTCCGCTTCGAACACGACCTTGATCCGAACTTGTGTGACGAAGTAGGGTGGTGGGGCCAGTTCCTTGAGGAAGTCATAGACGGCCATGGCGTTGTGTTTGGTGTCAGCTTCCAACACAATGCGCCGTCTGGAGCGATGGTTCAGGGTCAAGCGCATCATGGTGACGATCACATTGCTGATCCCGGACCCAACTGGGAATTGGAATCCAAAACCGGGGTTGGCCAATGGATCGAGATCATAGACCCGCTTGTCAATGGTGCCATCGGCCAGTGTGTCCAGTTTCAGGATGGTACTGGCGAAAATCTTTTGCAACTCCGGCACCGCCTTGGTGTTCTTCGGGGCGTAGATGTCAAGCGAGCCTTCTGTTTCACAATAGACGAAAATGATTTCGAAAGCGGGGTGTCGGGCACGGGTGGTGAGGTTCTGTCGTTCCCACTCGACACCCGACTGGCCGTAGTCCTCCGGGTAGGCAAAGAGATACTCTTTTCCTGTGCTGACCTTGCGATAGGGTTCGATTTTGCAATTACGGCCACGGCCTTCGGTCTTGTAGAAGTAGTGGCTAATCGCCTTCTCCAGTTGATGGATGTCTTCTTCATCGACATGGGGTGGGGAGTTGGGTAAGTCATTGCGCTTTTTCCAGAAACTCACGCTCACGTTATCGGCGTGGAGCAGTGAAGCAGCCCCCTTCCAATATTCAGGTTTATGGAGGAAGGCCCACATTGACTTGGCATGGTAACCGTCGATGGGGGAGATCATTTCAGGGAAGGCTTCATCATCATAGAACATGGCCTCATTGAGCAATGCCCCAATGCCACCCTCGCTGGCCAAACCGTTGATGTTCTGGAAATCAATCTCTACAGAGGCTTGATCTTTCTCAGACAGGGAGGTGAATGCTTCAAAAATCGGCTCTACATCTGTTTCATCCAGCTTCCCAAAATCCAGGTCTAAGTCGATATCCCTGGAATCGAAGTAACGGGCGAGTAGTGTATTCGGCACTCGGCGGAAGAATTGGCGGTGTTGGTATTGGCTAGCCATTCTGGTACCTCTTTTCCGGAGAATCTAGTTTCAAGCTTGGGGCAAGAAATGTGAGTCGGCAACAGAAAAAAGCAGATTCGAGAATGAACTGCCGCATTTTCATGATAAGCAGGATACCAAGAAAGCGGTGGTTATCTGATCAGCAGGGGTTACCGATAAAGGGGTTTTAAGAGTGGATGTTGGCAAATTCTTTTCGCAGATAGTAATAAAAGCCGTATAAAGGCGGGTTTGTATATTGTCGTAGTGGAGACGGTAGAAATCGAAATTGCTAGCCTCAGTCGATTCCAAGCTATTGATTGTTTTTATATAAGATATCTACTGCCTGTGTCGGATGTGATGATAGTGGATCACCTTCATGTCTCAGGTGTCAAGAGACGGCGGTTCGATTCCGGTTCTCACTGCCGAACATTCTTGAAACTAAAACAGGTGGGACGCTCTGCTTACTGCCGGCAATGATGTCGACGGTACTGGCTAGGACTAACACCAGACAGTTGCCCGAAGGCACGGGTAAAGTGGGCAGGATCCTCATAACCAAGCTCGTAGGCGATATCGATGATTTTCTCATCAGTGTTCTGCAAAAGTCTCGAGGCGACGTCGAAGCGTGCGTGCTGGATCAGCTCGGAGTAGTTCGTGTTGTACTGTCTGAGTCTACGTTGCAGCGTTCGCACGCTGAGGCCTGCTAACTCGGCGGCGAGTTGAATCTGAGGGTAGCCGTCACCAAGATATGGAATGAGCACACGTTTCAATGACGTGGGGAATTCCATTGTTGATTCTGCGTGGGTTGCAGTTTCCAGGTCCGGCGTATGACCGGCATCCATCGGTATCTTTGGTTTCTTTGGTGGACTGCTCAAGAATTCAGACGGTACGGTAATCCATGCCGAGTGCTGGTTGTTAAAAAAACGCGTAGCCGGGAACTGTTCTGATGCAATAGAACCCGCGTGAATATTCGAACGGAATCCTATCTCCTCGGGTTCCCAGGCTTGCCCTGCGAATTCCCGAACGATAGCGATCATCGCCATGATCTGGTTCCAGTCCTCGTATTGCATGCCCACGGGATCCAGGGGGCAGCTGCTCGCGATGTGCAGCCTGGCTATTGTTCCCCTGGCGGTGATCCAAAAATTGAGTTGGTTGTCTTCCAGATGCACCAGGTCGCGAAATTTCTCGAGTGTGGCTTTCAACGTTGGCAATCTGTATACGGCGGTAGCGAAAGCCGTGCTGAAGTCTCTCACCCTCAGACCCTGCAAGACTCGAACGCCAAATTCCTCAATGCCCTCGTTTCTGCTCATGTCTCTCAGAAAAGTGAGGGTCGGGAACTGGGGCAGGTAGGCGTCCGGTTGCTCGTGGAGCATGACGGGCAGCTTGGCCCGGCGCAAGGCAGCCTCCACCGGCGCCCCTATTTCGAAGAGGAAATCGGTGTAAGGCTTCAGGTGTGCAGCTCGAAAACTGGGTATCGGTTTCATTCAGGTCCTGATGTTGTCTCTTGAGTCAATTCACCGGGCGATTCCCACGTCCAGGCTGTGCTCCTCTTGCGAACCATTCGCGACTACGAATTTGCCATATGGCGCCATCGCATTCTTGCCATTACGTGCCATTCTGTTCTGGTCTCCTCATCGAGGCCGCGCTTTCCGCTGCACATAAACCTCTTTTCGGCGTGAGATGGCAGGAATCCTGACTTTCTATCCAGTACAAAGAATAGACGATAGCCCGTGTGAAGTCATTCAATATGGGCTGTAACAAAGAATGGAACCGTAATTATGTCAGACAATTGGACTATCGCGGCATGCCAGTCGCTGATTGCCGAGAAGTTGCCTACTCGCTACCCGACGATAGACGATACGGCGCGACTGCTCGGCGTGCCGGTGCGCACCCTGCAGCGCCGGTTGCGACAAGATGAACTCACCTACAGTCAGCTGGTTGAAAACACCCGCTTGGAGCAGGCCTGCTACCTGCTCGGTGCGTCTGAGCGATCCGTGGCCGAAGTGGCGAAGGCCCTGGGCTACGCCGATCCAGGCAGTTTCTCTCGTGCTTTCCGGCGCTGGATGAAGATATCTCCCAGGGCGTACCGGCAGCGGAAGCGCTCGGAGATCTACAGACGGGTTTGATGCCAGGTCTCCTCGCTGTTTGGCACGAAATGGCAGGATTTGGCACAACCGCTTACACATTATGATGACTACAAATACCGCGTATTCCCTTGGAATCGACGCTAGATTTAACGAATAAGGGAGAACTGGAATGATGAAAGAGTTTCGACGCAAAGCCATCGGTATTACCCTGGCCGTGTCGTGCGGATTGGCAGACACCTCGACTGTTGCTGCTGAACAGGATCCCGCCCCGGGCCAGTGGGAGTGGGGCGCTCAGATTTATTTGTGGGGAGCTGGTATTGGCGGGACGACTGTTGACGGAGACGATCTGGACATCTCCTTCGATGACCTGATCAGCAATCTCGATTTTGCATTTATGGGAACACTGGCTGCGCGCAGGGACAAATTGACGCTGTTTGCGGACCTCATATACCTCGATGTCACCGGTAGCGATTCGACCACTGCCAATCTGATCGGATTCCCGGTAAAAGCCGAAATCGGCGTAGGGATGAAGGGCTTCATATCGACACTGGGGGGCGCATACCGAGTACTTGAGACCGACAATACCGATCTCCATGCCCTGGCCGGCGCTCGTTATCTCAAGCTCGATGCCGACCTTGATATCAAGATCTCCGCTATCGGGGTCAAAGATAGGTACTCCGACTCGGGTAGTGTCTGGGATGGCGTCGTTGGCCTGAAAGGAAACACCGACCTTGCTGG
>JBGCEN010000474.1:0-7959 GCA_045106435.1 Rhodothermales bacterium | reverse complement strand
ACAGTGATGAAAAGAAACGCACCAGCCTCAGTCCCTGGCTAAACGCTTCGATAAAAGGCCCCCGCACAACGCCGCGCATTTGCCGGGATATCCCCGCGCAAAAGTTTATTCAAAAGGGTATGCAAAATGGATAAAGTCGAGCTAAGTCACTAATGCCGTTGACGAAAGCCTCCAGCCCCACCTATACCCTCGTCAGGGATCGGTGTCTATCTGAACATCCCTGAACATGAACGGGTTATTGCTGAGCCGCAGGGCCTTGCCGCTGGCCGTGGTCACATTCCTGAGTACGACCGTTCTGGGTGTGATATAGGGGAATGTCTCTTTGTAGGATGCATCGGTCATCTCGGGATTAAAATTCGCAAAGATAGCCGGCCCCTCATACCCCTCCGGATGATTGGAATCATCAATATGCAGGGATTCGATGGTAATCCGCTCGGGCATGTAGCAGGTGTAGCCGAAATCATGCTTCCCGGTGTTGCGACCACCGATGAGACTGGCACTGACTGGTTTGCCTCCAGCCGGCACAAATACACTATTTCGGATGATGACTTCTCCCTGCCAGGTGCTGCCGTAATCGCTGCGCAGATTGATGAAGGTCCTGCCGTAGACCGTGGAATTCTCGATGGTCAACACCCCGGTGCCAATGGCATTGATGCCCATGTGTCCCAGCGTTGAGTTACGGATGGTGGCATTAGCAACCCCTGCGTGGGCATCGAACCGAGAGAATCTACAATTGTCATACACAAGATTCTTACTATAGTTAGACCCCATAATTCCCCAATACGTGCGGTCATTGATGTCATTCGTCTGACTGCCATTGATGAAGGACACGTTTACGGCGCGATTGACAGAAATGTCGTACGAGCCCATCGAAACAGGCCTTCCTGCCGAGCCAATCGTGCGGTAGGTCTTGTGCCCAGTCAGGATGGTATTCTGGACCGTCACATTGGCGCAGTCCCGGATATTAAGAAAGCCGCCATAAGGCGCCCCATGATCTCCTTCGCCGGTGACGTGATGTTCAAGCCCATCCACGATGACATTGGAACGCCTGATCGCGATGTTTCGGCTATAATAGGTGTATCTGGATTCCGCTTGATTGGCAATCGTTGTAAAGCGTCCGCCGGTGATATGTAGCGTCGTCTCGTCTATGGGCAAGGCGCTGATGTCTGTTATCTGGTCAAAGTCCCAGATGATTGGTGCGTCCATATCAACATTGCCGGCCCGATCCACAACAAAAAGGTCCGTTTGTGGCGACCCATCGTTTTGGTTCGGCCCGAAGCGGATATAGCGCCTTACGTGGTCGTTGGTGACAGTGATCAAACTGGGTCCAGGGAGAGAGGCGTCTATCTTAGTCTGATTTTTCTTGAGCGAAGATATACCCGAAATTTCGAATGGCTTCAGGTTGGAAATGACCTTAAAGACAGATGCATTCCGGTTTTGGACATCTCTATCGTCGATGACAAAGGCCGCCGTACCAAAATCGGTGTCCGTCTGGATAATGGCTGTACGCTCCGCCCCTCCGATATAATATGTGGCCCCCTCATCAGCTTCAACCTGAAGGCCCTGTTCATTAGCGAAAGCATGTGTTGCAGCGATCGCGTCCATATCATCGGTTTTGCCATCACCCTTTGCTCCTATTTCACTATAGCGGACAGATCCTCTCGCTTCAAAGCCAAGGACGTCTTCGGGAGATACATTTAAATGGAGTACGCCCTGTTCATCCGTGCGTGCCTCGGTTCTACCCTCTTCTACTGTGATTTTGACGTATTCAGGCGATCTATTGACCTGTCCGTGCGCCACAGTTACACCAAAGAGCAAATAGGCGAACAGGCATGCGAATTTCATTTCGAAGATCGTCTGGTTATGGCATAGAGAAGGAAATCTACCCAATTCCTGTAGCAATAAAAACCCGGCGCAAACATTTCGTTCGAGCCGGGTGAAAAGTGAAATCGTTAGCCGGTAACAGATTGCTTGATACGCCCTCTCCTCCGCTCCATTCAGGCATTTCGCTACTGGTCGGAAACCTATTTCTGAATTCGCTTTTTATGCGCAGTCCACTGATAGCAATAACCTATGCTCCCTCTTTTTTAGCTTCTTTTTACTTGAGGACGTTAAAACCAATGCTGTTGCTGCCTTCAGCAGATTCTATAATACAAAAGTAATATCCTGGAACTAGATCACCTACAGGCAAAGTAGTTTCATAGCGTCCGCTTGCCGATACATAGTTTACAAGCTCTAATCGCTTTCTTCCAAGGACATCCACTATCCATGTTTTCACCAAGGATGCTTCCCTCGTTTCATAACTCACGGTTATTTTTTCATTAGCAGGGTTTGGATATAAAGAGATATCCGGTTGAATACTCGGACCCGGCATTTCTTCTAATGCTACGTTGTACCGCAGTAACCCTTCATGAACTACAACTCCAGTATTTCTATAAGCAACAACTGCCCTATCTCCATCGACATCCGCTCTATGAGCACGAGCATTAGAGGGAATGGAACCTGGTAATGAATAGGCTAGCTGACTCACTGCATTCCACTGCCCATTTTGATGTTGATAAACAAGGGCGTCCCTCGTAGTTGACCCCAGAACCATAATATTCTCAGATATCGAGATATTTCCCTGAAACTGGTTTTCGTCCATTAATATTGATGGTGGAACAACACTTGAAAGCTGATTCCATTTCGTTCCGTCAAAATGGTATACAATTATGTTATCATATTGTGCATACCTATTACCTACAATGATAAAATCTCCATCTAGATCTGCTTCTGTTCCGTATAAACCTCCTACTGCAGATTCCACATCTGTGCGGACAATTTGTTGTTCCTCAAAAAACTCACCACTCCATTTATAAATATAAATGCTCCTGTCTGTAGTAATGCTAACTATTAAAGAACCTTGATCCAGATCTACAGGCATTTCAACTGATTGAAACGGATACTCAATTTTCTGAACTAACCTCCATTCTTCATCTACTAATTGATAAACAAAAGCGGCAGAAGCAGCACCACAATTAAACGATACACAATCTGCACTGACAACTGCTAAATCCCCGCTTATTGTAACCCAAGCCCCAAAAGCCAAATCAGAAAAGCCTTCTGGAGCAAGCAAAGTTGCGTCGATTTCCCAGGTGTTATTATCATACTTATATACGTATACAACCCCGGACAAGGATACTCCTCCTTCAGGAACTCCGACAATTAATCTATCGCTATCAAGATCTATAGGCTGTCGTGCCATCGATATTACAGAGTCTGGCAATTCAATCTTCGTGGCATTGTCCCATCCCCCATTGTCTCCTCTCTCAAAGATATATACCTCTCGATCAAAAGACTTGGTGAGCAAGGATACCGCAACTCTATCCCCTTCTATCACTAAGTCACCATCAAAGCTCGTAAGGACTTCTTCTGAGAAATTCAACTCATAATCCTGAGCAGATAGGGATTGGCAGAACCCAATTACAATCCCAATCAATAGTGTTACTATTCTTTTAGTCATAGCTTGGTAAATGAGATAGAAAGGGGAAATATTCGAAAGATATTTACCCATTGAGTCGGTATATCAGGATGTATGTAAGGGCTACTAACTAATTGCTCATATACAAATGAAATGCCATTACAACATTGAGATGGTGAGAATGATTATTTTACTTAAAAGTGTTCAGGTTGCATTCACCTGTCTAGATTAAGCACATCCGTTTGTCGCGTCTACAAGATCTGAATAAAAGAGTAATAAGTCCGGCTCTACCGAAAATAGGCAAATTTGGATTTCGTGAAACCGGTTACAAAGCGAACTCGGCCACTACTCCCCTCCTGTTCTCGCACTTCAAAATACGAATGGCCTGGCCATTCATTCTACAATCTCGGGCGTTTCAGGTGTTTGTTAGGGACTTTACAGATCGCGTAATCAACGAATTTTGTGATCAGCGGTCTTGGCTCAAGAAAATACTCGCTTTCGATAGCACACCATCTCCAATCAAGACATCATCCTTTCCATCTTCATTCAAGTCACCAATGGCTAGGCCCCAGGGCGTATCAATACCTTCTATGGACACAGTTCGTAATGATTCTTGGTCTCCAAGAATCAATAACAAGTCAGTAGTCCAGTTACTAACCAGTACATCACCATATCCATCACCATTGGTATCTCCTGTAGCAATCTGCTTAGCACCGCTATTCATTCTGAAGGGAGACTCCGGAGCTTCCTGGAATCGGTTTTTTTTGTCCCCATAAAACACTTGAATGGGCATTCTTCCATTATTTGATGCTGACACAATATCAAGCTTGCCGTCTCCATTGCTATCGATTATATCCACAGCAAAGGGGGATGTTGACTGTAAAGAGGGCAATTGATCAAATGACATTCCTTCTGGATTTGAGCTTAGGACAATTCCGATTTCGTTTGAATTCGGTGTGACAAGGTCCGGTCGTTGGTCGCCATTTATGTCACCTAACGCAAACCCCCGATACGGATCGCCTCCAGTGCTGATCACTTCTCCCTGGGATTCAAAGGTGCCTGCCCCCAAGCCCCTGATCACCAGCAGACCACGTCCACTACGATGATCTACAAGTAGATCGAGATGGCCATCCTGATCTACATCTGCAACACGAGCCACATGGGGGTGTGGCTCTACAGGAATGTAAAGCGGCGAGTTTCGAGCTTCTTGAAAAGATCCTTTTCCGTCACCATTCAATAAAGTGAGATACGAAGTTTCGTGATTTGCGATCACAAGATCAACGTTTCCGTCCTCATTTAAGTCTGCGGCTGTAACACTCGTTGGGTTTTCTCCAGCATCCAATACATTCACTCTCTTCAACGAACCCGTACCATCACCGATAAACAAAATGAGTTCGCTGCTTGCTTCATTTACAACAGCGAGATCAAGATGACCATCCTCGTTAATATCAACGAGCGTCATCGCAGATTGTCCCTCACCAATCTCCAAACAATATTTCGTAAAAGAATCTTCCCCAAACATAACTCGTCCGGGTTCACAGTCAGCAGATATGAATAAAGTCAACAAAAGAACTGTACTAATGAATCCCATTGGCGTATCTGGTGCAACGATAGTTCATCCACAACACATGTGTTACCAATTAAAAGCCTTCCCCCTCTTCCTTTTCAGGATTTACTGAGATGTATAAAGCTTTAACGATAACAAGATATAAGGAGAACTGGTTTGAACATTGGTGTGATTGAAAGACCACCTTTTTGAAGAATTGTTGCTGATCCTGGCGCAACTGCGCAATAAACATGGATCAATTTAAGCAGGCTCCTACATATTCACAATCGTTGTAATCGTTATTTCGTGGTAAAAATCCTTTTGCGAAAATAACCCACGGTAAAGCAACCGTCTGCTTGCTCTTTATAACGTTTGCTTTCATGCCTCAAATTTAAGCAATACCATCTTTCTCTATAAAACTAGCAGTATATCGCCGGCTCCTTTTCCAAAGGATGCACTACCAGCTATCATCAAGACTAAAGCAACACCAGATACGTCAACTTAACAATGCCCACGCGGTTGTTAAGTAACACATCGCGGCGGGGATCAAAAAGCAAATCGTTGTCGCCGGCGAAGTGATAAGAGGTGTTAAACACTAGAAACAGATCGCTACCCGGGGTATGAATCCAATCGAAGCGGATATTGGCTTGCAGGTCACGCGAGAAGTTATCGTACTGAACCAATGCTTTGGCAAAGAACTTTCTGTTCGGCGCCCCCAGTACAGAAAGAGACAGCGTCGTCGCATCAAATGAGCCATTCGCTACGGGTAGATCGATAATCGAGTAATTGACAAACCCTTCCATCTGTAAATACTGGGACTGACGGAAACCAAAACTACCTTCCAAATCCGTGCGGTCGCCATTAAAAAAGGTCCCAGTAGAAATGCCGGCTGAGCCATACAATCTACGACTTGAGTCTGTTGTACCACTCAGTCCAAATTGGGAGAAGGTGTAATCTGCAGCGGGTATTTCTGTATCCGACTGAATGAAAAAGGGTACATCAAGCCGCTCAAACTGTCTGTCATAAGACAGGCTGATGTTGTCACGCCGATTAAATTGGGCCACAGCCATCAAGGATGTTTCGGTTGTTTGTTTTTCGCCATCCTGGCCCTCGATAAACTCGTAATCGCCAAGAAAATTGAAGCGCCTGATCATGTGCAGGACTTCCGACTCAACAATTGGGGTGTATTGCAGACTGCCATTGTAGGATCTGATATCGCGCCGGCGAACAAATCCAAGGGCCGGATTATAATTTTCTCCAACGCTCGTAAAGGCTGCACTACCTCCGTACAGATCGTTTTGCATGGTCAGACTCGCGTGGCCGGCTGCATCGCCTAACGAGTCGTCGGCATCCCACACATTGGTGTACCAGGCGTTAAACTCGCTCGATCCCCAAAACCTGTACTGGGTATCAAGTCCTAACGCGCGGTTATAATACCCGTCTTGCTCAACGTTGGTAAAGATGGCGCCGGCTGTTGCCCTTGGAAATAATCCGGTCCGAATACGCGCCACGGTGTTGTTTGTCGACTGACTCCCGAGGATCTGTTTGAATTCCTCCCCTGTTTCGATGTTAAGCACCCCAACGGAGAAACGGCCAATCTGCCCGGTCATCCTCCCGCCGGCGAGTATCTGATTGGTTAATCCAATACGTCTGGAGAAAAACGTCTGGGTAGAGCGCGGATTCCCGTGTTCAAATAAGCCCGATCGCTCCAGGAAAAACTCCCGCTTTTCTGGAAAGAAGAGATTGAACCGGGTCAGATTCAACTGCACGTTATCTGCCTCAACCTGGGCAAAGTCGGTATTCACCGTGAGATCCAGCGTCAGGTTTGAGCTAATCCCATACTTGAAATCTACACCGAGATCACTGGAAACATCCGTCTCCGTTTTTTCTGTTTGCAAATTCGGGCGGATTTCCTGTGCACCAGTTATCACGTAAGGCTTGATCTCTATGTTTTTTCCCCGGCGCACATTTTTCAAACCCGTGAGCGTACCATATTGCGAGACCGCAGCTAACGCCCCGAAGGTCCCGAATTCCAGTCCGATAGGCGGCCACATGACGCGCTCGTTTTTCCGATTGATCATACGCGAGAGCATGAGTCCAAACTCCAGTTCTTCTCCTTTGGGGAAGCGTAACTGCCTGAAAGGGATCGATACCTCCATCGACCACCCATCCTCATCAATAACGGTTTCACTGACAAAGACGGCATCCCAGGAAAAGCTATCCAGCGTAATGCCCTCATCCGTTATCGTGGCATCATCCTGTGTACCCAAGGCGTTCATTTCGAAAAGATATGCATTCCGTTTATCCTGATATGTATCCAGTGAAATGTAGGCGTGGTCATCGCGGTCATTACGGCCGCCTCGTTCAAGGTTTTTGGCGCGAATCAACTGTGGATTATCATCAAACAGTTTGAATGCGAAGTATAGATTGTCTCTATCATATGCGATGCGCACTTCAGATCGTTCTGTTGGTGCAGCGCCCTCTTCGGGCCAGAGTTGGGTGAAATTAGTAATAGGATCGAGGGTCTGCCAAATTTCATCATCCAGATGTCCATCGATTCGTGGCGCTGTTTCAGTAAAAACAGCCGTAGCCACAAATGCTGGCTCGGGCTCACTAGGCGGTTGCTGCTGGGCAAAGGCGGTTGTTATGTGTAGGGAAAAAAGTAAAACCAGAACAATGCTTCGCTGCTTCATATCCTTTAGTAAATCGTTTGCTTCCGATCCGTGCTTGAAAGAGGACACTGTTATATAAAACTGCTATATAAGCGGTCTCCCGGAATGCCCATACTCGGTAAAGTCCTCGAGTTATCGGTGTGGCGAATGGTTTTAGCTATCAAACAAAGCTTGTTTTCGCCCGGTGGTAATCGACGGTCTACTCCAACATTCGATGGACTGTTGCACGCCAATATGCAAATTCCCGTGAAATGAATTCCAGCAGTGCTTTCCAGCCGGCT